>JABJOR010000363.1 GCA_018664265.1 Rhodospirillales bacterium | reverse complement strand
TACACATGGAACACAACGCATACCTGCCGCCATTTCGTTGTAACTGGTACATAGCAGTTGTTGCCAGACGTGCGCCGCTCATACCCAGTGGATGGCCAAGGGCTATGGCACCACCGTTGGGATTCACACGCGCGTCATCATCGGCAAGGCCAAGATCGCGGGTCACGGCAAGGGCCTGAGCTGCGAAGGCTTCATTCAGCTCAATCACATCCATGGCGTCCAGACTTAAGCCTGTTTTCGCCAAAACTTTCTTCATAGCCGGAGCCGGACCAAAGCCCATAATACGCGGCGCAACCCCCGCCGTTGCCATAGCAACAACACGGGCTTTCGGGGTTAATCCGTGCAGATTGGCAGCTTCTTCTGATGCCATTACAAGCGCGCACGCACCATCATTCACACCGGATGCATTGCCTGCGGTAACGCTGCCGCCATCACGAAACGGCGTTGGCAGCTTTGCCAATTTTTCCAGAGTTGATTCTGCGCGGGGGTGCTCATCGGTGCCAATGACCAGTGGATCACCTTTACGCTGTGGAATACTTACCGGAACGATTTCATCAGCAAACACACCAGCCGCTTGCGCCGCAGCACACCGAGATTGAGACAGCGCCGCAAAAGCATCCTGATCTTCACGGGAGATATCAAAATCTTCTGCAACGTTTTCTCCGGTTTCCGGCATGGAATCTACACCGTACTGGGATTTCATCATCTTGTTAACAAAGCGCCAACCGATGGTGGTGTCATAAATTTCTGCGTTGCGTGAAAAAGCACTGGAGGCCTTTGGCATGACAAATGGCGCGCGCGACATGCTCTCCACACCGCCTGCTATCATCAACTGTGTTTCGCCTGATTTAATAGAACGCGACGCTGTACCTACTGCATCCAGACCAGATCCGCACAGGCGATTGATAGTTGCACCGGGGACACTTTCAGGAAGCCCCGCCAGCAAGCTCGACATCCTTGCAACATTACGGTTGTCTTCTCCCGCCTGATTGGCACAACCAAAAATCACATCATCAACAGCGCTCCAATCCACATCTGCATTTCGCTCCATCAGCGCGCGAAGCGGAATAGCACCTAAGTCATCGGCACGGACCGAGGATAAGCCACCACCAAAGCGACCGATGGGAGTACGAATAGCATCACAGATAAAAGCATCAAACATAATCATAACTTTCAGTTTAATTTTTTTCTTTTAGCAAAACTTCTCGAATAGTGCGAAGATTTATTAAGACGGCCTCGGCAAGGCGATCTATTTCGGCTTCACCCATTGGGGTTGATAATACACCCATAGCCGTGTGAACCATCATGATACCTTCGTCATACATACCATTGATGAACTGGCTCAGCGCTTTCTTTTCAGCAGGCGTCGGGAAGGTCGAGCGGTAATTACGGGGTGGTTCAGACTTCAAATGCAGACGGAACAAGGAACCTGCACCCGTAACAGAGCCAGGCACATCCGCGATCTTGATCGCTTCTTCAAGCTTGCTGCGGGCCATATCACCAAGCCCATTCAGACGTGTAACGGCCTCGGCATCATAAAGCTCCATAGCAATCCGGCCTGCTGTCATGGTGACAGGGTTGGCTGAGAACGTGCCGGAATGAGGAAGACGGGGGCCTGCACCTTTGGAGACAAACACATCCATCACATCATCACATCCGGCAAGGGCTCCGACAGGGAAGCCGCCACCGATAACCTTACCCATGGAGGTAAGATCAGGCTGCACACCGTAGCGTTGTTGCATTCCACCAACTTCTGAGCGGAAGGTAATGACTTCATCAAACATCAACAGTGCGCCGTTAGCTGTTGCCCATTCACGAAGCGCCTTAACGAACGGCTGATCTGCCGGGATAAGACCAACCCGGTGCGGGATGGGGTCAATCAGCACACAGGCGATGTCATCTTGGTGCTCATCCAGAATTGACAGCGAGGCTTCGATATCGTTGTAGGGAATAACGACAACGTCGCTCATTATGCCATCGGGTGTTCCAACGGCGAGCGGGACAGATTTTGGATGCCCGGCGTCACCCCAGTCATCAGGGCCGGGAGCCTGCGAGACTTCGACATAATCATAGGCCCCATGGTAGGTGCCTTCAGCTTTCACAATCTTTGGGCGGTTTGTGTAAGCGCGGGCCGCCTTGACACCTGCCATCACAGCTTCGGTGCCGGAATTTACAAACCGAATTTTATCAAACCCGGGCGCCCGAGAACAAAGATGTTCGGCGTAAATAATTTCGGCTTCGGTTGCCATGGTGAAGGCCGTTCCACGCGCCAATTGTGCCGAAATTGCCTCTACCATAGCCGGGTGCGCATGGCCGTGAATAAGCGATGCCATATTGTTAGCAAAGTCGAGACGCTCAACACCGTCTACATCGGTGACTTTGCAGCCCTGTCCGTGGGAAACATACAAAGGATGCGGATCACGCAACAAAGTATTGCGGCTTACTCCACCGGGCAGCACGCCTTGCGCACGGGTGAAGAGTTCAGTGCTTTTGCTCATTTTGGTATCCCCGTTTCTTAAGCTGCTGGCAACACAGGTGCACCAGTTTTTTCTACAACTTCTTCAAAGCTTACGCCCGGTGCCAATTTGTTGACCCGGAAGCCTTCCGGTGTAACATCGATGACAGCCAGATCAGTATAAATTCGCGAGACCACACCAACGCCTGTCAGCGGATAGGTGCAGGCTTCGACCAGCTTGGCATCTCCCGTTTTGGTGCAGTGGGTGGTGATCACGAAAATGTTTTTCACGCCCTGAACCAAATCCATAGCCCCACCCACAGCCGGAATGGCGTCAACTTCGCCCGTAGACCAGTTGGCTAGATCGCCGTTTCCGGAAACCTGCATGGCACCCAGAACACAAACATCAATATGACCGCCCCGGATCATGGCGAAGCTGTCGGCATGGTGAAAATAACTCGCGCCGGGCAAGGCCGTTACAGGTTTCTTGCCAGCATTGATCAATTCTGGATCTTCTTCGCCCGACTCGGGAGTAGGCCCCATTCCAAGCAAACCGTTTTCAGTGTGATACAGGAATTCACGCCCTTCCGGCACATACTGAGCAACCAGTTCCGGAATACCAATACCCAGATTAACACAAGAGCCATCGGGAATATCATGGGCAGCAAGCTCGGCCATCTGATTGCGGCTCCAGCCTTTTTTCATTTCTGTTGAATCGCTCATGGATAGCTTACCCCCTCGGCAATAAGTTTGGATTCCTGAAGCGGTTCTGCCACTTGAACAATCCGGTCAACAAACAATCCCGGTGTAACAACACATTCCGGATCAATATCGCCAGGAGCTACAATCTTGCGAGCCTGAACGATTGTTGTCGTGGCGGCTATGCACATGATGGGGCTGAAATTTCTGGCTGTTTTGTTGTAGGTCAGATTGCCTGCGTGATCAGCCGTTTCGCATTTTATCAATGCGTAATCAGCCTGAAGCCAGGGCTCCATAACATATTTGCGACCATTAAATTCACGAACCTCTTTGCCCTCAGCCAAAGGTGTCCCCACAGTGGTCGGCGTATAAAACGCCGGAATACCGGCACCGCCAGCGCGGATACGCTCGGCCAATGTTCCTTGTGGAACCAGCTCCAGTTCAATTTTCCCAGCGCGGTAGAGCTCCGGGAAAACCTTGGAATGGCTGGAACGGGGATAGGAGCAGATCATCTTGCGAACCTGTCCATTGCCGATCAGGGCAGCAAGACCAACCTCACCATTACCTGTATTATTGTTAACGACTGTCAGATTTCTTGCGCCACTGTCGATCAGGGCGTGGATCAACTCGATAGGACTTCCGGCTTCGCCGAATCCCCCGATCATCACCGTTGACCCATTCTGAATATCGGCTACTGCTTCAGAAACCGATTGTATACGTTTATCCATAACTCCCCCGAATTTTCCTGTTAAGCTACGCTGTGACTGTCTAAACCAAGCTCATCATACTCGACGGAAACTTCGTCCATGTGAACCCCTTTTGAGCTATTCATGGCGGCCTTCAAGTCGGACGCCAGTTCTTCCTCAATCTGGGCCAGTTCATCTTCAAAGAAGAAGCTGTTGCCTTCAATCGGATTTAGCAGAGAAACATTGTTGGTTTTTTCGTCGTACTTGGCATGGAACACTTTGTCCATCCACTGCATATTTCGGCTTTCACAGAACTTTAAAGCAAACGTTGTTTCGCCATTGATTTCTGAAGTTCCCAATAAGGATAACTTTCCAGCCGAGGTGGTCATGGAGATATAACGCGACGGACGATTGATGGATGAAAGTGAGCGATAAATCTTGTCGAAGATTTTTGCAACATCTGCCAGAGGAGCCGTAAAGTAATGATGTTCTCCGGTCGGACGGGCACAGTACATGGAGTGGAAGCCGACTTTCAATGTGGCAAAGATATTGCCAAGATCAATCCAGTTCTGGGCGGAACGATCAATATCAATTGTGCCATCTTCATTATCAAACATGGAAATATGACGCATGATTGGAGATTGGCTTCGAACCACAACGCCATGCTTTTGCAGGCGGCGAATCGCCGCAATAGTAACCGGGTTGAGCAATTCACGCGGGGTTGAGAAATGCGCCATGAGGGCAAGCTGAACACCGTTATCGTGCAGTTCATCAAAGACAGCCAACATGGCATCATACTTTTTGGTCAACATCATTTCCGGATGAAAGGTCAGTGCACGGGTTGCCAGACGCACGGTGCGAATGTGCTGCAAGCTTGGGTCATGCATAATCGGATCGCAATACTGCTTCAAGCGATTGGCAGGCATGAACCCGCCGTCACCGCCCGTAATCAACAGATCAGAAACTTCGGTGTGCAGACGCAAGTAAGCATGAGCCTGATCCACATCATTTTGCAAAAACATGTCTTCATCACCACGGACCTGTGCATGGCGGAAACAATAGGTGCAGAACGAAAAGCAATGCTGGGTGCTTTTATCGAAGATCAACTGGCACTGCGGGTACTTGTGCTGACTGCCCGCCAGCAATTCCAAAACGCCTTCACTGTTAACAAACCATGGCTTGTTAAGCTGCTGGTTGCCATCATGAGGATTGGTTTCCTTCATGTATTCCTGGGCTATAGCTGTACGGGCTTCGCCTTCCGGAGCCGTAACATAGGCATCGGTGACCTTTTTATTAATCATGCTGGGCTGCGGGAATACAAGCTGGAAGATGCTGTCCGTGGCGAAGTCATTCCAGTTGATGCTGTTCAACGTATGTTTGGTGGCTAGAAACCGATAAACCTCAACAAACAATTCGCGTTCGTCCTGATGACCAATATCAATACCATTATCGAGCAGGATCTGGTTTACAGCGCGAAACCCACCTAGTCCGGTGTAATCATTACGTTCCGTGAACAGAGGCTTGTCTGTGCTGCCCAATGCAGAAACGGATGTGTACTGACGATGAAGCCTGTTTACCAAACCTTCCGGTAGAAGGCCTTCATCAGCAATGATCTGCTTAGTTTCATCAGAGAATGCGCCGCATTCGAGGGTTTGGGCTATATCAACGGCGTTGCTTGATACGGAATCCAACATTTGGTCACCTAAATTGCTATTTCAATAATGGAAGGCTCCACATGTTGAGGCCCCCCGGTTGGCTAGACAATCTACCAAAGTATTTTCAAATTCAAGAGACTATTATGCAACACTTCATTACCTTTGGTAATGACTTTTGATTTCTTTCACCAACCACTCCCCAAAAGCCACGGCGGGAGGATAGGCTTTCCTGGCGTGCGGGACAGCCAGATAGTACGCGCGGGAACTCTCTACCGGAATATCCAGCGCATGGACCAGCGTCCCGCTATCCAGCTCACTGCGAATAAGAAAGGTGGGTAGCAGGGCGGCACCCAGCCCTGCAACGGCGGCTTGGGCCACAGAAGAGAACTGCTCAAAGTGCATGCCTTGATGGGCTTCATTATTGATGCCACAGGACCGGAACCATTCGCTCCATGCATTGCCACGGGTCGTAATGTGCAGCAAGGAAATGTCGAGAAAATCTTCTGCTTTTTCAAGGCCGTATGTTTCACGAAACTGGGGGGAACACACCGGGCTAACGTCTTCGCCCATCAAAAATGTGCAATCTGCCTCAGGCCAGTCTGGAAGCCCATAATGGATTGCCGCATGGAGTCCTTCTTCGGCAAAATCAAAGGGATCAACCTTCATAAAGAAATTCACCGTAACACCGGGATTGCTATCCAGAAATGATGGGAGGCGCGGGATCAACCAGCGCGTGCCAAAGGTTGGCAAGATCGCAAGCTTCAACTCCCCGCTATAAGGATTGGTCATCACTGAAAGGCTTGCTGAACGAATGGTATTGAGGGCCGCATGTATCTCTGTCGCATACGTCTGGCCGATCTCGGTCAGACTCACCGATTGCTTGTCACGAACGAACAAATCCTGCCCCAGCTGTTGTTCCAGTGCCCTGATTTGTCGGCTGATTGCCCCTTGTGACAAATCAAGGGTTTTAGCCGCAGCCGTAAAGCTGCCGGTGCGCGCAGCGGCATCAAAAGCGGCAAGCATACTGGTCGATGGCAAAAGGCGTCTTTGACTCATAGTCATTACTATAAGTTATCATATCTTGCCTGAACAGAAAATTGATAGATTGTTCGCTACTTGCCTTCCATGGCCCTTCTCCAACGGCTCAGGAAATCTTTCCGCTTCATACGGTCAAGATACACCAGCAGCCCCGGTCCCAGATGAATGGGAATAAGTGGGCCGCTTGCCGTCTCTTGTAATTTCTTGGCCGTAGCCACACCACTGATATCTGTCCTGATGGCATACAGCGACGCGGGGCCAGCGATTAGCTGCTGGCCTTCTCGTGATACCAAGAAATCAATAAATTTGCCTGCCGCCTCAGGATTAAGCGCAGCCTTGCTGATAACGGCAATTCGCGACATTACCAAACAATAGTCCTGAGGAATTGTAATAGCTAAATCCTGATTGTCCCTGGCACGAGCCAATGCGTAAGAGCCCAAGACATTGTAGGCTATCAGGGCATCTCCATCTGCCACGCTGTTGATCATGGAAGCCGAATTGGTCACCAACTGTACGCCGCTGTCTCCCAAACTCCGTGCCAGATACCAGAAATCCTCTGAGCGAACTGCGTCCTGTGTACCATACAAGTAACCAAGACCGCTGAATTCAGGATCATAGGTAATGACACGATTTTGCATTCTGGCGCTTTGTTGATTCAGTAATTTCGCAAGTTCAAAACGACTGTCGATCCGTTTTAAATCTGGAGCAAGTGCCTTGTTGTAAAGAATCACTGCCGGCTCGTATGTGAAACCAAAAGCTTCATTGCGCCAATTTGCCCAATCGGGCAAAGCCTTGGTTTCCTCGGAATAATATGGTGAACTGTAACCATCGTTCACCAGCTTAATTTGTAAATCCATAGCCGAACTCAATGCCAGATCAGCCGTCGGCATAGCGTTATCTGTTTCATGAATAACACGCTGATTAATTTCAAGCGTATCCAGTTCATAATAATCTATGGTGATTGTAGGGTGTCTTTTTTGAAAAGCCTTAACCAAAGATACAATTCGATCAACGTCAGCAGAGCTATAAATGACCAATTTTTCAGTCGCAGCTTTCGGAGCCTGGAAGCTAACAAGTATCGCATTCGATGAAGTTCCCCACAAAATTGATAGAAAACTCACCAGCAACAAAAATCTAAAAATCCTGAAAGCCTTCATATCATGAGTCTTCCCTAGTATTCGCCGGGAACACAACATCAACGCGCAAACCGCCATCTGGTGCGTCACCAAGCGATACCTCAGCCCCATGATGAATGGCAATTTCATTTACAATAGCCAAACCAAGGCCACACCCTTCAGCAGAAGAACTTTGAAGCCTGACAAATCGCTCAAAAACATTTTGACGATCCTGCTGTTGAATACCCGGTCCATCATCATCAATAATAAGATGAAGTGCTCCATCCACCAATTTTATTCCCAGGGTTACCATAGATCCGTCAGGGGAATATTTAATTGCATTGTCCACAAGATTAAGAACCATTTCGCCCAACAAAATACGATCGCCTTGCATTATGGCTTGTTGGCCCCCCTCATATCCAAGGTCAATATTCTTGGCGATAGCCTGAGGCAAAAGAATTTCAATTGTTTCCCGAACCAGCCGAGCGAGATTCAATTCTGCGAATGCAGGAGATGCTCCGGCCGCACTGGCATGAGCAAGCAATTGTTGCGCCAGACGGCTGGTGCGTTGCGCGCTTTTATTTACCTTGATCAATGCCTCGCGCAGATCATCGGGGTCGGACTCCCTAAGCGCCATTTCGCTTTGTGCCAGCAAACTTGCAAGCGGTGTCTTCAATTGATGAGAAGCATCACTTATAAAGTTACGCATGGATTGCAGGCCGTTATCCAAGCGATGCAACATAGAATTAATAGCCCCAACCAGAGGTCTGAATTCATTTGGTACATCATGCAACACGGGGCGCACGTCGTCTGGTGAGCGTCGCCCGAGAGCATCTCTCAACCGAGCAAGAGGTCTTAGGCCTACACTCACACCAAACCACGCGGTGATAGCACCGACGATAGCAATCACCAACATCCACAAGGCGCTTTGTCTCAAAAGATTATAAGACAAACCATCCCGGTCCCCTCGTGTCTGAGCAACCTGAATGGTAGTGTAACCCGACAGGTTATTGCCGGAAACAAACCGTCTGAGAACAACGATGCGAACAGATACCTGTTTATAAATGGAATCATAGAAAACTGGAACGTTGGATATGGTCTTTGGTAGAGGCAAATCTTCATACCCCGTCACTATTTCTCCATCTGGCGCCAATACGGTATAGAAAACCCTGTCTTGTGCTGTCGATGCCAACATATCCAGAGCAACGTAAGGAATATCTACATGTATTCCGCCCTCGCGAGCAACCGTTCGTTCAGCGATGGCTGATGCTGAAGCCAGAAGCAATCGGTCAAAGGCACTATTTGCCGCTTCAATATTACTATAGTAGCTGCTCAGAAGGTTCGCTGAGAAGACAAAAGCCATCGCCAGAAACAGCCAGGCCAGAACTCGCCGCCGGATTGACCACGATGGTGTTGGTCTGATGGTCATTCCAGAATATACCCTACACCACGAACGGTTCGGATAGATACGTTGGTGGATTCAAGTTTTTTGCGAAGCCTGTGTATATAGATCTCTACTGTTGATGGTGTTAACTCATCATCAAAATCTGATATGGAATCTATAATCTGATCTTTGCTTATAATGCGGCCTTGCTTTGACATCAGAGCTTCAAGCAAATGGAACTCACGTCGTGGCAAATCCAGAGGTTCTGCGTTTAAATAGGCGCGTCTTGCTGATATATCGAGGCTCAACGCTCCACATGACAAACTTTCCAATCCATCCGCGTGGCTACGGCGTAATAGAGCCCGCACTCTTGCATCAAATTCTCCCAATTCGAATGGTTTTGTAAGATAATCATCCGCTCCCAAATCGAGACCTTTAATACGGTCCTCAACTTCTGAACGTGCTGTAATAATCAAGATTGGCACAAGTATCTTACGCGCGCGCAAAATACGCAAAACTTCCAACCCATCCATATTGGGCAATGTTAAATCAAGGATAACGAGATCAAACTCCTGAACACGCAAGATGGCTTCAGCCTCCTCGCCATCGGCGGTCCAATCAACCATATAACCGGTTTGCCTGAGCGAACGCACCAATCCATCGGCAAGCATGGCATCATCTTCTGCTAACAGAACCCTCACGAGTACAACCTTTCATTGGGTTATGTTTAATGGGCCCAATTCTGGAAATGATATGAGCAAATAAGACTGAAATCCAGCTGCCAATGCGAAAGGTTGATGAAAGTTAAGACTGTTAGAGTTTTTACGTTCATCAAAAATACAATTAAAATTTCTATTAACGGGAGAGAAATTCATGCGGATAAAATCCACATTTAAAGCTATGGCATACATAGCTGGTGTCGTTGGCATGATGTCTATGCCAGGCATATCCAACGCAGCAGACATCGATTCTATTCACTTTATAATTCCCGGCGGTGCCGGTGGCGGTTGGGACGGCACGGCCCGTGGCACAGGCGAAGCCTTGACCAAATCCGGACTAGTCGGTTCTGCATCTTATGAAAACATGTCCGGCGGCGGTGGCGGCAAAGCTATTGGTTATCTGATTGAAAATGCTGATTCCAATGCTGGCTCATTGATGGTGAATTCCACACCGATCGTCATTCGCTCGTTAGTTGGCAGGTTCCCGCATAACTTCCGGGATCTGACCATGATTGCCGGAACCATCGGTGATTACGCCGCTTTTGTTGTGAATAAAGACAGCCCGCTTAAATCTTTCAAGGATTTGGTCGCGGCCTACAAAGCTGATTCAAAGAGCGTTGCCATTGGTGGCGGCTCTGTCCCAGGTGGCATGGATCACCTTGTTGTCGCGATGGCAATGCAAGCCGCCGGGCAAGATCCTACGAAAGTAAAATACATTCCTTACGATGCAGGTGGTAAAGCCATGGCTGCGTTGTTGTCCGGGGAAATCAAAGCCCTTTCCACAGGTTTCTCTGAAGCTGTCGGACTTGCCAATGCAGGCGAAGTTCGCATCATCGGTGTTACATCGGCTGAGCGAAACAGCGCAGCGTCTGATGCACCAACCCTGAAAGAACAGGGTTATGATGCAGAATTCGTCAACTGGCGTGGATTCTTTGCAGCCCCTGGGCTGCCTGCTGCCAAAGCCGATGCTTACCGTGCAGTCATTGCTAAAATGTACGATACCCCTGAATGGGAAGTCGTGCGAGCCCGCAATGGTTGGGTCAACATCCATAACTCGGGTGGTGACTTCACTAAATTCCTGGAAGGCCAGGAAAAAGTTATCAAGGATTTGATGACAAAGCTCGGATTCCTTTGATCTAAGCTAATAGAAAGCCGGAACCTGAATTAAAAACATCAGGTTCCGGTTTTTTCATTTCACACCCTACAAGTATAACAGAAGGCCAGTACGATGGTTCTTGATAAGTGGATTGCAGCCCTTTTTCTTGTCGTATCCATAGCTTATGGCTATACGTCATTTACCTATCAATTGCTGCCGTTCGAGCGCAACATGTCCTTTCTGCCCAACACCCTGCCCAATGCGCTGGCAATCATTGCTGCTGTTTTGTCCTTAATCATAATTCTTTCACCAAGTCAGAGCGTTGGTGATGAGGAATCCTCAGGTGACAACATTAATGTAGCAAGGCTGGTCAAGGATTATGAAATCGGACAGGCTAGTTATTTGATCATCGCCATGATCGTCTACGCCCTGGCCTTGCGCCCCACCGGATTTCTTGTTTCGACAACCCTGTTTCTTATGGCTACCGGATGGATATTGGGTGAGCGAAAGCTCCATATCATGACGCCTATTGCCATCTTTAGCGCGATCTTAATCTGGTATCTGGTGCAGGAGACGTTGGGATTGTACCTGCGGCCCCTGCCCTGGTTTTTGATGTAGGAAGGTGAGACATGCTTGAAGGAATTCTGCTCGGCCTCGCAACGGCCTTTACCATCAAGAACCTGCTCATGGTTATTGCCGGGTGTTTAATCGGCACTCTCATCGGTATGCTGCCGGGCCTCGGTCCCATGTCTATTATTGCCATCATGATTCCAATAGCCATCAAAATCGGCGATCCTTCGGCGGCGCTTATTCTTCTGGCAGGTGTCTATTATGGTGCCATATTTGGCGGCTCCACATCTTCTATTTTGATCAACGCGCCCGGTGTTGCCGGGACTGTGGCGACCTCGTTTGATGGTTATCCCATGGCCCGAAAAGGACAGGCCGGGAAAGCCCTGACCATCGCCGCCATCGCCTCGTTCAGTGGTGGCACCATTGGCGCTATTTTGCTTATGGGGTTTGCACCAGCGCTCTCTTCGGTCGCTCTGTTGTTTCATTCAGCGGAATATTTCGCCCTGATGATCGTTGGCCTGTCTGCCATTGCTGCCTTTGCCGGAAAAGGCATGGTGGTTAAGGCGCTGCTGATGACCGTCATGGGATTGCTGATGTCCACGGTTGGGGAAAGTGCCTTATTTAATGCCCCGCGTTTCACCATGGGTATATCAGATCTGCAATCGGGGTTCAGCTTTATCACGCTGGCCATGGCGCTTTTTGCCCTGCCTGAGGCGCTCTATCTGGTACTTGATCCCAAACGCGGCAAACAAAGTAGCACAAGCAACGAAATCAAGAACCTGCGCATAACCAAAGAAGAAGCTATAAAAATTGCGCCTGTAATTGGGCGTCAATCCATTCAAGGTTTTCTAATCGGCGTTATGCCAGGGGCCGGGGCTACCATAGCGTCCTTCCTTGGCTATGCAGTCGAACGAAATATTGCCAAAGGTGAGGAGCAGGATGAATTCGGCAAGGGCTCTATCAAGGGGCTGGCCGCACCGGAAGCCGCCAACAATGCTGCCTGTACAGGCTCCTTCGTACCACTTTTGACATTGGGTATTCCAGGGTCCGGCACAACGGCTATTTTGCTGGGTGCTTTGATCGCGCTGAACGTAAATCCGGGACCGCGTCTGATGATCGATAACCCGGATGTTTTCTGGGCAGTTATTATCTCCATGTACATCGGCAATCTGGTTTTGATTTTTTTGAATCTACCCATGATCCCTTACATTGCCAAATTGCTGACCATCCCGCGCAATTACCTGATTCCGTTCATTTTATTTTTCACCATGATCGGTGCCTACATCGGGCAGAACAATGCAACTGAGCTTTTAATTCTTGTAGGTCTCGGCGTATTTGCAACCCTCTTGCGATTTGCCAATTATCCGCTGGCGCCGCTGCTGATCGGATTTATTTTAGGCGGCATGATGGAAGACAATTTTGCCCGTGCAGTCAACCTGACCGATGGCATTGATTTCATGTATGAAAGGCCCATGACGCTGGTTTTGTTATTAATCGGTTTGGCTATGATTGCGGTTCCCATCTACAGACGTAGATGGAAAAAACCTTCACAGGACTAGCGAACTCTCTTACGGGTATTCTTTGTTTGCTTATCGCCCATACGCCTGCGGCCTTTGCCAGATTGCTGAGTAAAGAATTCTGTTGGTTTCTCACCCTTCGGTCCCTCATGATAGTGTCGGCCTTGCCGCCCGACAGCGCCTGGCACCAGACATTGATTGCCCCGACCAATTAAATCCGATCGCCCCATACGTTTTAACGCATCGCGCAAAAGTGGCCAGTTATCAGGATCATGATAGCGCAGGAAAGCCTTGTGCAGGCGTCGCTGTTTCATACCTTTTGCCGTATTGACCGTCTCACCGCCTGTACGCCGCACAGGCTTGAGCGGATTACGCTCGCTATAATACATAGCTGATGACAATGACATGGGTGTCGGCATGAAGGTTTGCACCTGATCCGCCCGGAATTTATTACGCTTGAGCCACAAGGACAGGTTCATCATGTCTTCATCACTGGAACCGGGATGGGCCGCAATAAAATAGAGAATCAGATATAACTCTTTCCCAGCTTTTTTGGCAGCCTGGTCAAACAAGGCCTTAAAGCGATCATAGGAACCTATACCCGGCTTCATCATTTTAGACAGCGAGTTTTCTTCGGTATGTTCTGGCGCAATCTTAAGATAACCACCGACGTGGTGGGTCACCAATTCCTTAATATACTCTGGGCTTTTAACCGCCAGATCATAACGCAAGCCAGAAGCAATGGAGATTTTCTTCACACCCTTCACGGAGCGTGCATTGCGATAAAGGCTGATCAGCGGGCCATGATCAGTTTTCAGGTTTTTACAAATATCTGGATAGACACAGGACAAGCGGCGGCAGACTTTCTGGATTTCATCATCCTTGCATTCCAGCCCATACATATTGGACGTTGGCCCGCCCAGGTCTGAAACTTGCCCTTTGAAGTCCGGTATCTTGTCTCGCATATCCTCGATTTCGCGAATGATCGAGCCTTCCGAACGGTTTTGAATAACCCGGCCTTCATGTTCTGTAATAGAGCAGAACGTACAGCCACCAAAACAACCCCGCATGATATTGACCGAAAACCGGATCATCTCCCACGCCGGGATGCGAGCATCTCCATAGGATGGATGGGGGCTGCGCGCGTACGGCAGATCAAAAACGCCATCCATTTCTGGCGTGGATAGCGGGAAAGGCGGTGGATTAACCCAAAGCTCGCGCTCACCATGACGCTGAATGAGCGGGCGGGCATTGCCTGGATTGCTTTCCAGATGCAAAACGCGCGAGGCCAAAGCATATGTTTCAGGCTCTGTCGATACGGTTTCATAAGATGGCAGGCGAATGACAGTCTCTGTATCTTTGGAGCCACGCTCAACTGGCTGATCATCAATGGAGCTCATATCCAGCTCTGCCCAACCTTCCGGAATGCCCGGCACAGCAAAGGCAACACCGTTGATATCGTGCATGTCTTCAGGCTTGTCACCCTTGGCAAAACGGTGGGTGATTTCCACCAGCGCGCGTTCGGCATTCCCGTAAAGCAACAAATCAGCCTTGCTGTCGATCAGCATGGAGCGGCGGACTTTATCCGACCAGTAATCATAGTGAGCAATGCGGCGCAACGATGCCTCAATCCCGCCCAGTACTACGGGAACACCTTTATAGGCTTCCTGGCAACGTTGGGCATAAACCAATGTCGATCGATCCGGACGTTTGCCCCCTTCATCATCGGGGGTGTAGCTGTCATTATGGCGGATCCTGCGCTCCGCCGTATAACGATTAACCATGGAATCCATATTCCCGGCTGTAACCCCGAAATACAGATTTGGTCTGCCCAGTCCCTTAAAGTGCTTTTTATCCGTCCAGTCCGGTTGGGATATAATCCCGACCCTGAAGCCCTGTGCTTCCAATACCCGACCAATAACAGCCATGCCAAAGCTTGGGTGATCGATATAGGCATCCCCTGTTACCAGAATCACATCACAGCTATCCCAGCCGAGAACGTCCATTTCTTCTCGTGACATGGGCAAGAATGGCGCTGGGCTAAATCGATGAGCCCAGAATTTGCGATATGAAAACAGGTTTTTTATCTTATCCATGGATGCTTCAAAAACTATTAATAAGGATTAGTGTGCTGTCTGTAATGGAAATGGGAGCTAATTACAAAGAATCAAATAGAAATTTTCTGCTGTAACCTTGCATTTGCATTACCAGGCACAAAATTATAACGTGTACTTTCATACCGTTGTATTACTAATTATTTGTATTTTGAGAAGCTTAAGGAGCCACTTACGTGATAATTCGCCGATACTGGAATGTCGTGCTGATTGCATTGCTCGGAGTAGTACTATCTGCCCTTGCTTTCAATTTTATAAATAATCATGAACATCATAAGCTGATAACAGCCTTTAAACTTGCATCCATCAGCAGGGTTGATGCCATTGAACGAAGCATAGAACTAAATTTGGCAATCATCCAGGGCACCAAGGCTTTCTATGAAAGCCAGCACCATGTTAGTCGCGACAGTTTTCAAAAATTTGTTACTCCGATAATAAAACACAATCCCGCAATTCGGGCTTTGGAATGGATACCCAAAGTTAGCCACCTCAAACGTAAAAACTTTGAAAACACTGCGCGGGAAGAAGGCTTTTCGGACTTCAATTTTACCCAACTTTCCAAAGAACGAAATATGGTTTCAGCCCATAAACGGGCCCATTACCATCCTGTTTATTATGTAGAGCCATATATTGGAAACGAGGCTGTGCTGGGCTTTGATTTAGGCTCCAATCCGGCACGTTTGGCGGCACTTAAGCTTTCCAGAGACACCAACCAATTGGTATCCAGCAAGACGATTACCCTTGTCCAGACTGGAGAGCCCGGGATTTTAATCTTCAACCCTATCTATAACGGTGATGGCGCCCTGTACGATAAGGAACAACGGGAATTAAATTTACGGGGACATACCCTTGGCGTTATTCAAGTCAACGAAATAATCAAAAGTGCTTATTCAAGCCATGTGCAAACCTTAAAAGCAGCAGGTATTGATTTTTACATTTTTGATAAAACTATTGCCGAAGATGTATCCCTTGTTTTTATTCATAGCTCGCGAGTTCGTACTAATGATACTGCCCCGACGCTTACCAAAACAGAAGCTTTATCTGGCATTGTTTACCCCAGAACGATTGACGTGGGTGGCCGGGAATGGCTGATCATCGGAAAACCCGTCAGCGAAACCATTTACTCCAAAATTCACTGGCAGGCGTGGAGCGCTATTCTAACGGGCTTTGCCATAACCACTTTTCTTTGCCTGTTGCTGATCATGAACACCAACAGGCGTACAGAAGTTGAAACCCTTGTTAAATCCCGAACTATAGATTTAAACGACAGCAAAAATCGCGTTTCAGCAATTGTTGAAAACACAGCTGACTGTATCATTACCATTGATGCAAAGGGTATTATTGAATCTGCAAATACAGCGACAGAAAAGTTGTTTGACTATAACTCCAGTGAATTGATTGGTAACCATATCAATATGTTGTTGCCCCCTGGTGAACGCGAAGAACATGCCGCCTACCTTGCCAAGTCAGAGCTTCATGCGTCTCGCATCATTAATCAGGCACGCGATCTGGAGGGCTGTCACAAGAATGGAAATTTATTCCCCATTGAATTGAATGTCTCTTTCATGGAACACCAGGGAGAGAGAAAATACATTGGAATTCTCCGTGACATTACAGCGCGTAAGCAAGCGGAAAATATGAAGAATGAATTCATCTCCACTGTAAGCCATGAATTGCGCACCCCCCTGACATCTATCAAAGGAGCGTTGGGTTTGATCCGGGGGGGATCCGCCGGTGAGTTTCCGCAAAAAATGAATGACATGCTAAGCATCGCCTATAACAACAGCGATCGCCTGGTTCGGTTGATTAATGACATTCTGGATGTAGAAAAAATTGAAGCTGGCAAGATGGAATACAGACTTGAGCCAATCGACGTAAAAGAATTGCTGGAGCTGGCGATAAAGAACAATGAATCTTACGCTGAAGTTCATCACGCAAAATTTCTCTTGAAACAATGCCCAGAAAACATCCGTGTTATGGGTGATTCTGACAGGTTGATGCAGGTTCTCACGAACCTGTTGTCCAATGCAGCAAAGTTTTCCCCGGATGGGTCTGATACTGAGCTTTCCATGGAACAACGAGATGAAATTGTGCGCATAAAAGTTTCTGATCATGGCAGCGGAATTCCTGTTGAGTTCAGGGGCAAAATATTTGGCAAGTTTTCTCAGGCTGATACATCCAACACACGACAAATAGGCGGAACGGGATTAGGGCTGAACATATCCAGGGCCATTATAGACCACCACGGCGGGAAGATTGATTTCGAGACAGAACTTGGCAAAGGAACAACATTTTATTTTGACTTGCCACTAATCAGTGCCAACAAAACCAATGAAGATGAAACTTCACACGACAATAAGTTCCGTATTTTAATCTGCGAAGACGAGCCGGATATTGCAACACTGCTGTCCCTCATTTTAGGCAAAGAAGGCTATAGCACTGACATTGCAAGAAGCGCTTCCGAAGCTATGGAGTTGCTGAGCCTGAACACCTATAGCGCTATGACACTTGATATCGCCCTGCCTGATAAAGATGGTATTTCCCTGCTCAAGGACATTCGGGCCAACCCAGAAATGAAGGACCTTCCCGTAATCGTCATTTCAGCCACTGCACGATCAAGCTCCAACACAATTGTTGGCGATGCCATCGGTATACTGGATTGGCTGGAAAAACCAATAGATCACGACCGCCTGTCAACCGGACTGCGCCAAGCCATATGGCATTCACATAATACAGAGCCCAGCATCCTCCATGTTGAAGATGACCCGGATGTCTTAACCATAGTTTCAACGCTTGTTGATGGCATGGCGTCGATAACCCCTGTC
>JABJOR010000362.1 GCA_018664265.1 Rhodospirillales bacterium | reverse complement strand
AGAAATACTTTGAAACCATGGGAAAATCTGTTCCGAGCAGCATTTTGGCGAAGGTCCAAAATACATAAATCGCACATTATTTTTTCTGCCTAACCTGGATTTTTTTTACAAATGACGAAAGCAATTTCCGATCTGCTGGAAAATAGTTCCAGGCTGGATATTGATGGTTTATTGCGTATATACGAAAAGCTCCTTTTGATTCGACGAACCGAAGAAGCTATTGCCCGAATTTACCCATCTGACAAGATTAAAAGCCCCGTCCATCTTTCTATTGGACAGGAAGCTGTTTCAGTTGCTGTTTGTGATGTTCTCAATGCTGAAGATGTTGTTGGCAGTACATACAGGGGACATGCAGCCTATCTGGCCAATGGCGGAAGTCTCAACCAGATGTTTGCCGAGATGTATGGCAAAGACACTGGAACGGCGAGAGGCAAGGGCGGTTCGATGCATCTGGTTGATATGGAGAACCATTTTCTTGGCTCTTCCGCTGTGGTGGGTACTGGCATACCTGTGGCGCTCGGTTATGCCATGGCAATGAAGAAACTGGGACGGGACGCACTTGTCACATGTTTTTTCGGTGACGGTGCCACAGAAGAGGGGGCTTTCATGGAAAGTCTTAATTTTGCCAGATTACACATGATCCCGATTCTTTTCGTTTGTGAAAATAATGGCTTGGCAATTCACACCAAGACTTCCGCGCGTTGGGCCACTGACAAGTTATGTCAGCGCGTAGAGACATACGATATCCCTGCCCGACGAATTGAAAACGGGGATATTTTCAATATGCGCAATGCAGCCCTGGATGCAGTTTCAGCTATCCGGCAAGGGCAAGGGCCTCAGTTTCTGGAATGCTTTACCTATCGCTGGAAAGAACATGTTGGTCCAGGTGAAGATTATAATGACGATTATCGCGGCAGGGATGAGCTGAAGCCGTGGCTGGAAAATGATCAAGTCACGCGTGTAGCGAAAATGATATCATTAGAGGATCGGGAAGCCATAGCGACGGCTATTGAACGTCGTCTGAAAGAAGCCGAGGAATTTGCTGAAACCAGCCCGTTCCCAGAGCCAGAAATGCTGTATACTGATGTCTTTGCCTGAAAACTCTCAAAGAGTATTGTCTTATGTCGATGCACTGCGTGAAAGTGCTGAGCTCGAGATGTCTAACGATGAAAACGTCTTTGTGTTTGGTCTCGACGTTGATGATCACAAGGCAATTCAGGGTTCAACAAGTGGGCTAGTGGAAAAATTTGGTCCTGAACGGGTATTTACAACTCCGCTTTCAGAAGACGCAATGACAGGTGTTGCGATTGGCGCAGCTATGGCTGGTATGCGGCCCATCCATGTTCATATTCGCATGGATTTTCTTATGCTTTGTATGAACCAGCTGATTAATATCGCTGCGAAGTCGAGCTATATGTACGGTGGGTCGGTGAAAGTGCCGATGGTTGTGCGAAGCATGATCGGAAAATCATGGGGGCAGGGGGCACAGCATTCCCAGGCGCTCTATTCAATGTTTATGCATGTGCCAGGTTTGAAAGTTATTGCGCCTTCCAATGCCTATGATGCTAAAGGTGCCTTGGCGGCAGCAATTCAGGACGACAATCCCGTTATTTTCGTCGAGCACCGGTTGTTATACCCAACCGAGGCCTACGTTCCAGAGGAACGCTATACAATCGAACTGGGGCGGGCTCGTGTGGTCCGTTCAGGAGCTGATGTAACATTGGTCGGGATTTCCAACATGGTGTTGGAGTGTCTGCGCGCTGCCGAGCTTCTTGAAGATGCAGGCATCAGTGCTGAAGTTATTGACCCCATTACACTGGCACCCCTGGATACAGATACAATTGTACAATCAGTGCAGAAAACAAAATATCTACTGATCGTCGACAATGCCTGGACAGCTTGCGGGGCCAGTGCAGAAATACTCAGTCGGGTTGTTGAAACCATGGGCACAAATGCCGGAGCAGACATGCGGCGCATGGGATTTGCACCGACATCGTGCCCAACCACACCTGCCTTGGAAGACCATTTTTACCCAAATCCAGTGACGATCAGCAAGCGGATATTTGAAATGCTCCGAGGAACAGCGAAGCATTGGGAACCAGATTCGAAAAAGGCCGAATTGGCCTATCAAAAACAATTCAAGGGACCGTTCTGAGCGATCATGAGTGAAACAAAATTCTATCCCCTTGCTGCGGATACTATAGGCCCAGAGGAAAGAGCTGCAATTCAACAAGTTGTAGATAGTGGTTATTACACCATAGGTCCAAAAGTTGCAGAGTTTGAAAGCAACTTCGCAGATTACCACGGCTTGAAGTCGGCGGTTATGGTGAATTCCGGGTCATCAGCGAATTTGATTGCAACAGCAAGTTTGTTCTTCCGTCAGAAGAATAGTTTGAAAGCCGGGGACGAGGTTATAGTTCCCGCTATTTCCTGGGCTACCACATATCATCCATTGCAGCAATATGGCCTAAAAATGAAGGTTGTAGATATCGACCTTCAAACCCTTAACATGGACATCGAGCAACTGGAGGCGGCTTTATCACCCCGGACCCGAATGATTGTCGCTGTAAGCATTCTGGGAAATCCGGCAAACCTGACTGAAATAAAAGCCTTTGCGGATAAACATGACCTCTATTTGATGGAAGATAACTGTGAGTCATTGGATGCTGAGACAAACGGGAAAAAGACAGGAACATTCGGCCTTGTAAATACTTCAAGTTTCTTTTTTTCTCACCATATTTCGACCATCGAGGGCGGCATGGTGGCAACAAATGATACGGAAACAGATCACCTTCTGAGAGCATTACGGGCACACGGCTGGACGAGAGACTTGCCAGATGAATCCCCTCTTTATCAAAAAAGGGCTGGGTCTGATTTTTTTGAAGCCTATCGTTTTTTGATTCCAGGATACAATGTGCGTTCAACTGAGATAAATGCCGCCATCGGTATCGAGCAATTAAAGAAATTGCCATCCATGACTGCGGCAAGACGAAAAAACCTTGCTCTGTTTCAAGAATTATTTTCTGGTGACGACCGCTTTATCATTCAGCGTGAGAATGGGACAAGTTCCAGTTTCTGCTTCCCTATCATTCTCGATCCGAACCGTCATTTAGATCGCACCAGTATTATGGCTGCGATGGATGCCGCAGATATCGGATATCGTATCATTACTGGTGGAAATATATTACGGCACGATGTCGTTAAATATTATGATTTTGAGGCAGTCGGAAATATGAATAATGCTAATATCGCCCACGATCATGGATTTTTTGTAGGAAATCAACCGTTCGATTTAACACAACAGTTAGAGCGCCTTCGAGAAGTACTCGATCGCGCCTGCAAATAACGGGACCAGTAGAAAAATGAACGAAAATAGATCAGTTTTGGTGACAGGGGGGGCTGGTTACATAGGATCTATCCTTGTTCCGACCCTGCTTGAGCAAGGCTTCAAGGTTACTGTGCTTGACAATTTTATGTTCAAGCAAAACTCCCTGGCGGCAGTGTGCGCGAATCCGAATTTCAAAGTCGTACGCGGTGATGCCCGAAATGCCGAGCTTCTGCAGGAGCTGATTCCCCAGGCGGACATAGTTATTCCGTTGGCAGCTCTTGTTGGCGCACCTCTTTGTTCAATGGATCCAATCGGTGCTGAATCTCTGAATTTGAGCGGTCAATTGACGTTATTAAATATGCTGAGGGATGATCAGTGGTTATTGGTGCCTATCACAAACAGCGGTTACGGAGTCGGTGAGCAAGGAAAATTTTGTACTGAGGAAACCCCACTGCGACCTCTATCGCTATACGGGAAACACAAGGTCGAAGTCGAAACGGCAGCTTTGATCCGGCCCAACACAATCAGTTTCCGTCTCGCTACTGTTTTTGGTGCGGCACCACGGATGCGAATAGATCTGTTGGTCAATGATTTCGT
>JABJOR010000361.1 GCA_018664265.1 Rhodospirillales bacterium | reverse complement strand
GACAGACGGCAACTTTGCGCGATACTTCAGAAGTCGTCTCCGGTACCGTTAGCGAAACCGTCAATGATCTGGAACGCACAACCCGTAATCTGCAAGGTGCTACCCAGCGTGCCAGTGAACGTGTCCGGGTGGTAGGTGACGAGTTCAGGCGCCGGATCGGCGAGGTTAATGACATTACCCGAACCGCAGAAACAGGTGTTGCAGATGTTACCTCGACCTTAGAGAAAAGTGCAGAGAGTCTTTCTGTTGTCAGTGACCGGGTTATTGGCGAAATGGGACGTGTTGGAGATGAGCTTGAAAAACGTTCATCTCAACTTGATGGTGCTTCCAGTGAAGCCTCGGAACGTGTTCAACGCTCGACTGAGACTCTGGCTTTGCAGGCGACAGATATCGAGAAAATTGCCAACGCAACAGAATCCCGTTTGTCCGAAGTGGGGAATACACTGCGCGATCGCTCTTCCGAGTTGGATGGTGCAACCGAACGAGCAGAATTCCGTATTAACAAACTGAATGATGAATACCGCCAACAGGTCGAAACCCTTGATGGTGCAACGGCGCGTGGTGTTGCCAATGTGCAAAAGGCGACTCACAATTTACGGCTTTCAGCAAATACCATTACGGCGACCACATCCCAGACCCGCGATGTGGTTGATGGCTTCCGGGGCCAGATCGATGACATGAGCCAAATGTCGGAACAACTGACCACGCGATTACAGGAACTAGGTCAGGAAGTTGGCTCTCGCTCTCAAGACCTGAGAATTCAATCTGGTGAAGCCCTTGATAGTGTCGCTGAAGTCAACACAGCAATGTACGATCAGGGCAGACGTCTTGCCGAGTTGTCTGATCGTTTGGCGACGGCAACTGAAACCAGTACGGAAAGCGTAATCCGCCGCACATCGGAACTTACGGATGTTACGGATAAAGTCGAAATACGTCTGGATGATATTGCAAGTGTTGTTAAGCAGCGCCTTACTGAAATCCAGTCTACATCCGATGATGCTTCGCTCAAGATAACCTCGCTTGGGGAACTCCTTGGCACACGGTCAGCCGATATCAGTCGAACAACGGATGCTGCCGTGCTTGAAGTCGGGCGTATTGATGAAAGCCTGCGCCAGTCTTCGCGTGAAATGATTTCATCATCGGATCGTTCTGCACGCCTTATGGGACTTGTTGGCGACGCATTTGATAAACAGGTTGAAGGCCTGAACACGGCCTCAGATTCTGCGGCAGTGCGAATTTCTGATATGACCAACCGCGTCAATGATGACGCTGCGTCTATTGAAAACCGAATTTCTGTAACAGAAGAACGGATGGTCAAATCAGGTGAGCAACTCATCGTTCACTCAGAACAACTTGAAGATATCGGCAATGCTGCGGCAACCCGTCTGGAACGTATCAGTGAATCCCTTCGCACCAATATTGTGGAAATATCCCGTGCAGCCAAGGTCGCGGTACAAGCCGTCGGGGTTACCGGAACATCAGCACGTAATGAGCTGGCAAAAACCAGCTCAGTGTCTGATGATACCAACGAACGTCTGAAATCAATTTCCGAAACCGTGAAACAATACGCCTCCAATCTGGATGTTACGCTGGAACAATCAGAAACAAGGCTCGGTCAGGTCGGTGAATTACTTCAGGCAAGATCCACTCAACTTGATGAAACATACGAGCGGGCCTCCCAACACGTCAGAACATTCAGTGCCCAGTTACATGAGCAGGCTACAGGTATTCATGACGCGACGGATACTGCATCTGAGCGCCTTGATACTGTGGCGCACTCGTTGCGTGAACGCAGTGTTGAAATTGAAAATGCCGTTGATCGGGCTAGCAAGCTTATCGCCAGTGTCAATTCGGCAATGAGCCTGCAATCATCTGATTTGAACAGTGCATCAGAGCGAGCTACATCTCACATGATGACTGCGCGCGATTCCCTGAAACAACAATCTGACGAGCTGGATACCACATCACAAAAAACAGCCGATAGCCTGCGTGAAATTGGTCGTGCGCTGGTGCAGCGTGTTGAAGAACTCGATGCAGTATCCAATCGCACAAATTCAGATATTAAATCAGCTTCACAGAGCATGGAGATGCGCTCACGCGAAATCACGGAATCCTCCAAGCGAGCCGTTGATAGTCTGCAAGGTGTCAGCAGCACGTTGACAACCAGTGCTACGGATGCTGAAAAATCCATTGATGAGCACACCTCAAAAATGACGGATGCAGCCACACAATTGCGTGACAATGCCATGAACGCTGACGCTATCACCACACAGATCGCCAGCAAGATGGCCTCGACCAATCAGGTGCTGACCCATCAGATGCACGGTGTAGCCGCACAAGCCAAGAAGGCTGAAACCAGCTTGTCCACTCTGGGCGAAGTTGCCAAGATCGGCCAAAAAGAGCTTGTGGATGCTTCTGAAGATGCTACGCGCCGTCTGAAAGCCTGGGACCAGCGGGTTAAATCCCATGCGGCTACTCTTCAGTCAACATCCCGTGAAGTTCTTAAACATGCTGAACGCGCATCCACAACATTACAGAAACGCTCTGGCGAGTTACGTGGTGTGACGGAAGATGTCGGGCTGATGCTGAGCGAGCTACGCGAGCGTGCTGAGTTGATCGGTCAGGATGATTTCTTGCGTCATGCAACGTTCGTTATGGAACGTTTGCAGTCGCTTGCTGTTGATATGAACAGGCTACTTGAAACCGAGGTTTCTGAGGATGATTGGCGTCGTTACAATCGTGGCGAACGCAGTGTCTTTATTCGTAAAATCCTTGGCTTCCGTGAGAAAAGCAAACTGGCTGTTATTCGGGATCATTATCAGGAAGACCAAACCTTCCGCGATTATGTATCACGCTATATCAGTCAGTTCCATTCTCTGATTGAAGAAGCCAGAAAGCGGGATCAGGAAAACGTCATGAACACAACCTTGCTGTCCTCTGACATGGGTAAAGTGTTTATGCTGCTTAATCGTGCTCTTGGGCGGGATGAAGATCAGAGCTAGATATAGGCTATATACAGCTAACTCTAGATGGGGACATCAGCTAACTTGAACTATTTTTACGAAACAAAAAGAGAGTTTTTACGGTTCTTTGTACCTTTGACTCTCTTGATTTTTCTCGGGTTCATGGCGCTTCTTTGGTTTGGACACAATCAGGATCTGAAGATTAGGTTGGTCGAGGAAAGGCATCACGTTAATCTTTTCAAAAGCTCCATTTATCGCGACCTTGAATCATTGTCCTCTGACGTCTTTGTCATGGCAGATAGTGATCACCTGAAAAATTTCTTGACCGATGATACGCCTGAAACTTATCAAAACATACTCAAACGATTTTCATCCTTCTCCGAAGATAGAAAAGTTTACGACCAAATCCGCTTGCTGAACGAGTCGGGTATGGAGCAGGCGAGGGTGAACTATCACAGTGGTAAAAGCTCGATTGTTCCCAGAGAGGATCTTCAAAACAAAGGCTCTCGATATTATTTCAAAGAGTCTATCGTTCTGAATGAGCATGAATTGTTCTTTTCTCCGTTGGACCTGAATGTAGAGCATGAAAAAATCGAGTCGCCCATTAAACCAATGATACGGGTAGCGACGCCGGTTTTCGATTCCGAAAACACGAAACGTGGCGTATTGATATTAAACTATTTGGCCCGCACCATGTTGGACCGTCTAGACACTCTCGTTACAGCAGAAGAACGCCATGAATACTCAATGGTCAACAAAGATGGGTATTGGGTGGATAATCCCGACTCAGACAAAGAATGGGGCTTCATGTACGACCGGGAAATGACCTTTGGAAAAAGTTACCCCCATGCCTGGAGAGAAATACAAGGCAGCAAGTCTGGTCAATTTTCATCCAAAGAAGGGGTGTTTACCTACGAACGCATCAACCCGACACTGTCATTTATGCCCTATGACTCCAAAATGGATCCCATTCCCTTCCTGAGAACAGAGACATGGACGATCATCAGTCACCTTGATGACGATGAAGTAAGCTTCAATGTGTTTGATGAAGAGCATATGGAAGATTGGGCGTTGTTTCTGATCTTGATATTGACCATCACCGTCATTTCCTGGCGTTTGGGTCATGAACGGCAAATCAGAAGGCAGACAGAAAGAAACCTGTTCTTAAGCAAGGAGGAAGCGGAAGGGGCAAACAAAGCCAAATCGGAGTTTCTCTCTACCATGAGCCATGATTTGCGCACCCCACTCAATGCCATAATGGGTTTTAGCGACATGATGCGGGCGAAAACGTTTGGGCCGTTGGGTGATCATCATTACGAGCAATATGTTGATGACATCCATAACAGCGGATCATTACTAATCAGCCTTATCAATGACGTCCTTGATCTCTCCAAGATTGAAGCCGGAAAGTATGAGCTTGTAGATGAACATTTGGATATTTCATTAATAATCAATTCCAGTTTCCGACAGTTAAAGAATATGGCTGAAACGTACAATCAATCTCTAAATTCAGATGTTCCATATGATATGCCTTGCTTGCTGGGTGATGAGAGGGCGATGATCCAGATGCTCAATAATCTTATTTCAAACGCCATCAAATTCACTCCCGACGGTGGTAAGGTAGACTTCATTGCCAAGGTGGATGAAGATAACAACATCGTTCTCGGTGTAATGGACTCAGGAATAGGAATGTCTGACGAAGGCATTGCTAAGGCCTTAAAGCCTTTTGAACAAGCTGATGGAACCCATTCACGTAGGCATGTAGGGACTGGTCTTGGGCTTCATATTTGCGTCAACTTAATGAAACTCTTCGGCGGTACTTTGGATATAGAAAGCGAAATTGAAATAGGCACAACAGTGATCCTCCGCTTTCCTCCTGATAGAACTGTTAACCCATCTTGAAAGTTGATGAAATGAATGGTTAGGGCCAAAAGGAAATTTTTGACAAATGTTTTTTTGTCAACGTTACTTTTTAGAAGCTGACATCGACATTCACAATATATACGCCACAAAATTCATTTTATGAGTAAAGATCTGTGTTTTCTGTGCCAATTCACATCTGTCCTTATTTGAGGCCAGGTTGCACTAGAAACCAAGGAAGATGAAGGAGAAGGGCTTTTAGCCTTTGTACCAGTCGAGCTTGTTTGCCAGTGCGGTTACCTGGCCGATGACCAGCAACGTTGCGCCTTTTATGCCATTTTCATTGATCACATCTGGCATGGTTTGCAGATCAGACAGGATGACTTTCTGATCCGGGCGTGTGCCATTGTTAATAATGGCAACAGGCGTGGTGTTCGCCAACCCGGCCTCGATCAACTTTGATGAAATAATATGTGAATTCACCGTTCCCATGTAGACTACAAGCGTTGTATCGGGATCAGCAAGGCTTTCCCAGTTCAGATCAAGTTCTTTACCTGCCTGAGAGTGTCCTGTGACGAAGCGAACGCTCTGTGCCCAGTCTCTGTGGGTGAGGGGGATGCCTGCATAGGCAGAACATCCGCTGGAAGATGTGATGCCGGGCACTACTTCGAAGGGGATATTGTTCTCGATCAGATATTCGGCTTCTTCTCCGCCACGACCGAAAATAAAGGGGTCTCCACCTTTTAGTCGAACGACAATGCTGTTTGTTTGAGCAAGTTCAACCAAAACTGCATTAATTTCATCTTGTGCCATGAAATGTTTATTGGCGGCTTTGCCAGCAAAGACACGTTCGGTGCTATCGGGGATGAGATCAAGAATGAGATCAGATACCAATCTGTCATGAACAATGACATCGGCGCTTTGTATCAGGCGCAATGCTTTAACGGTCAATAAATCCGGGTCACCTGGGCCTGCGCCAACAAGATAAACAGTGTTTGTCATTGAGATATCATAAACCTGATCAAATTTAAAAGTTGGCGGACTTTACCCTTCAATTTGCCCGTTGTCAGGCCCGAATTTATATAATTTCAGAGAAAGTTTAAAAGTTCTGATCTTGTTAAATTAAACAGCATTACCTAGACTTCAATATAAGAAGATCAAGACAGTGGTTCCACAAGGGAACTGTCCTATAATTATCAGGGAGATTTATTAAATGGAACGTCGTAAATTTTTATCCGCTGCTACGGGCGCATCAATCGTCGGGGCCAGTGCTTTGGCTGCGCCAGCAATTGCTTCCGGCCACCGTGAGTTAAAAATGGTAACCACCTGGCCCAAGAACTTTCCGGGCCTTGGTACCGGAGCGCAACGTCTGGCCGATGATATTACGGCGATGACAGATGGTCAGTTGACGGTGAAATTGTATGGCGCGGGCGAACTTGTTCCTCCATTTGAAAGTTTTGATGCGGTTTCCGGCGGTAGTGCCGATATGTACCACGGTGCTGAATATTATTGGCAGGGCAAATCCAAGGCATTTAACTTCTTTACGGCTGTTCCGTTTGGTCTTACCGCCAATGAAATGGACGCTTGGCTCCATTGGGGTGGTGGTCAACAACTGTGGGACGAATTATCTTCCGGCTTTAATATTAAGCCTTTCGCAGCTGGCAATACCGGCGTGCAGATGGGCGGTTGGTTTAATAAGGAAATCAACACTATTGAGGACT
>JABJOR010000360.1 GCA_018664265.1 Rhodospirillales bacterium | reverse complement strand
TTTTCATCATATTGATAACGCAAGGCGACGGGCAGAGGCGTTTGCCAGTATGATTGAAGGCAAGCAGTGGCTGGATTTTGGATGTGGAGACGGTGCATTGCTAGAAATGCTTGGCTCTCGTGCACAAGAAGCCTGGGGGGTAGAGCCTAATAGTAGACATTTGAATACAGCAGATGGTGGTTGTGTACAAATTGTTCCGTCTCTTGATGAGCTTTCATCAAAGTGTTTTGATATCATTACTCTATTCCATGTGTATGAACATCTGGCTGAACCAGTAAAGATGGCTGAAACTCTCAAATCCCTTCTCAATGATGGAGGAACCCTGCTGATTGAAGTGCCTCATGCCAGAGATGTTCTTCTAGAGACGTTTGATAGCGCAGGCTTTAGGCGTTTTACGTTGTGGAGTGAACACCTTGTCCTGCATACTCGTGAAAGCTTGGAGAAATTTTTGCGCGCAGCAGGCTTTGACGATGTGAGTATCTTCGGCTTTCAACGTTTTCCATTGTCAAATCATCTATACTGGTTGCGTAATAATGAGCCGGGTGGGCATGAAAAGTGGGATTTTCTGGATACACCAGAACTATCTGCTGCCTATTTTGAAGCGCTTGAGAAAGTCGATCAGACAGACTCTCTTATTGCAATTGCCCGAAGCTGATTAATGGGAAACACAGGCCCCTTGCTTCATATTCTGGAAACTGCACCTGATGTTGTTTCCTGGTGCCACGCATATCCTGATGCGGGTGGCGGGACCGTGGTTGCTTTATCGCCAGAAGCTGCCAATTGTCTGGAAAATCACGGGGTTGAACACAGAACTATAGAGGATTTTTATTCTGAAAGTGACCTTTATGACCGGGTGAAAGATGCCAATGAGTTAATTTTGAGTATATGTGACGACCTGGACGCAGAATTGACAATAGATTTCAGTGCGGGCCTTCCGGATTTTAGTGCTCATTACTACGCTTTTTTATTGCGCAAGATGTACGACGGTTATCTAAGAGCGGCTTTTGCACTAACAGCTATGGTGTGTGAGGTTGGGCCGGATTGTATTGTGCTTGCTGAAACAACAGCCCCTGATACATCCGATATTGAAATTAACAGCAATAGATTTTTAACCTGGGTGTTGATGGAAATTTCCAGACAGAAAAACATTCAATTTACCGGGTTCCCTTGCGGATGTGAAGAAAGCCAGCCCTCAGGGCTATCGTCAAAGGGTATTAAAAATTCGTTGAGGCGTGCAAGGGATGCTTTTAAAACTCATATCCCTTTTCAGGCAGATGTGTATTTTCAATCTGGGCCGGAGATCCTGAGAAAAGAGTTGAACCGGGTTGGTATAAAATCACTTCGTATGCCGTCCCGGCAAAAGTTGTGCGGGAAAGAAATCGTTGATCAGATCGATTTAACAAAGCTGGCACATTATTTTTGTTTCGATGGCATTGATCTTTTTATTTTGGCTCGTTCGAGCATATCCGCGTTGATAAATTCTGTTCGATCCCGACACCTTGCGGATTTAGCACACGTTCGCAGGAAATTGGTGAAATCTGGTGCCTGCGCCATTGTTGTTTCAGGCTCATCCATGCCGCCGGCAGTCTCTGCTCTCGTTGCGGCTCGACAATTGGGGCTGGCTTCGGTCATTTTGCAGCATGGCGGCGGGATAGGGTATTTCCGATGGGCCATGTTAGAGTTTTTGGAAACCCACCTTAATGATAATTATTTAGTATATGGTTCGGGGGTAAATAAATGCCTTCAACCTGATATAGAGAAGGTGAGTAAGCTTCGGGAAGCGCCGCTTGATGTTTTTGAAACTGGTTCCCAAAACGTATGGGAAGTTTTTCAGAACCGTCAAAAAAGTAGAAATACTAACAGGTATCGAGTGCTATATGTAACAGGGGCATTTCATGGCTCAAGTCGCTATCTTGGGGGGCATCACCGACCAGATATCTCGTACTGGAAATCAAAGATATCTATTTTAAAAGTGATGTTGGAAAACAGTCAGGATTGGGATATCTGTTTTCGCCCACCACCGAATACAATTGACCTTGCCTATGCGGGCCTTAGCGCGGCTGAGCAAGAAAAAATTGAATTAAGTCGTGGCGGTGGATTGGTATCGATTTTAAAAAATGAGTCCTATGATTTGATCGTAACTGACACATTGGCGACCACACTGTTGGAGTGTTTAGCCACGCAATCTCGAGTAATTATGTCCTATGACCCTGACATTATGAAATTTTACCCCGGCGTGTTGGATAAAATGCAAAACCGCGCGGAAGTAACAACTTCACAGGAAGAATTTACCTCTCGTGTCGCCTTGGCATTAACGCAAAAACAACGCCCAGGGCCGGTAAACGACGATTTTTTGATGAGTTACGCGCTTAAAGGCGAGGCTAAACCGATTGATCTTCAGGTTGAAGCTATAGCAAATATCGTTGCGCAGGGTCGATAAACAAAAATATGGTCCAAATAATATGAATATCCTCGCTATCATTCCTGCCAGAGGTGGCTCAAAAGGTATCCCTGGTAAAAATACCCGCAACTGTGCCGGCCGTCCGTTAATTGCCTGGAGTATTGCCCAGGCACTGGACTGCGATGGCATTGATCGAGTAATCGTATCTACTGATAGCAAGGAGATTGCTGATATAGCGAAAAAGTGGGGCGCTGAAGTCCCTTTTTCCCGCCCTGATATTTTAGCTCAGGATGAAACTGCTACGGAACCTGTCCTTATTCATGTCTTGGATGAACTCGAGAAGACGGGTTATGTTCCGGATGGCGTAATGTTGTTACAGCCTACATCGCCTATTCGAAAGCCCCGTAGATTGATGGAGGCTATTGAGCTTTTTGAAAAAGATCAGGCAGATTCTTTATTATCGGTTTGCCCAACGCATCCCTTTTTCTGGCAAAATACCAATAACCCGGTTTCCTTGTATAATATTGACAAACGGCCTCGCCGCCAGGATGTTCCACTTGAGCAAGAGATGTTCCGTGAGAACGGCTCGATATACATCACTAAAACGTCTTTACTGCGCGAAAGCTCCAATAGATTAGGAGGGGCTATCAGCATGCTTGAAATGGATGAAGAAGAAAGCCACGATATCGACAGCCTGACAGATTTTAATATCGTGGAAACATTATTACGAATATTGAATACCGTAGGCACTATATCCAGAACTGATGTTGACGCAATTCTGTTTGATTTTGATGGGGTCTTAACCAATAACCTTGTGTATTGTAGCCAAGATGGAATAGAGGCCGTTACCTGCAACCGCTCTGATGGTCTGGGGTTTGATATGATGCGGGATTTGCAAATACCAAATTTTATTATCTCGAAGGAAAAAAACCCTGTGGTCTCGGCTCGGGCAAAAAAGCTCAAGGTTCCTGTTATGCAAAATGTTGATGATAAAGCCCAGGCAGTGATGTCACTGGCGGAGGAATACGACTTTGATTTAAGCCGGATAATGTTTGTTGGAAATGACGTTAATGATCTTACTGCAATGGATTTGGTTGGTTACCCAATTGCTGTAGCCGATGCTCATCACAGTGTTAAAGAAGCATCTGTCCGAGTACTGGATCAGCCCGGCGGCGGTATGGTTGCCCGTGAAATAATGGAATCAATCTTTGGTATTTCAGCTGCTGACTGGGCACGCCAACAACAATCCAAAATCTAAAGCTTGATTTGATAGTGGCACCACCCAATTGAGAAAGCGATATGGTCTTCATTGCCGAGCTTCGGTAAGAGGACCTAATGAAGAAATTAAAATTAACGATACACCACCTAAATGGTGGAGAACCAGGTGAATACAATATGAAAAATGTCGAGTTTGTTACTCCTGTTACAGTCTGTGAAATCGGCTGTAATCACATGGGAGATATGTCTAACGCGAAAGAAATGATCAAAGTTGCGGCGCAATTTTGCAACGCTGATGTCGTTAAGTTTCAAAAGCGAACCAACCGGGAATTGTTGAGTGAGACAGAATTTGATGCGCCTCACCCTAATCCGTCTAACTCCTATGGTGATACGTACGGTGAGCACCGGGAGAACCTTGAACTGGATCTGGAGCAACACAAGGTACTTAAACAAACTTGCGAGGAATGGAACGTTATATATAGCACATCGGTGTGGGATGTAACTTCGGCAAAGGAAATTGCATCGCTGAGTCCTCAGTTGATCAAGATCCCCTCAGCAATCAATACAAATGAGCGCGTGCTTGATTATCTGTACCAGAATTATGAGGGAGAAATTCATATCTCTCTTGGCATGACGACTCTTGAAGAAGAAGAACGGGTTGTCGAAATGGCTGAGCAATTTAATCGTGGTAAAGATGTCATTCTTTATCATTGTACTGCGGGCTACCCTGTCGAGATGGAGGAGCTTAATCTTCGTGAAATAACCCGCCTGATTGAAACATTCGGGCCTCGCGTAAAGTCTATTGGTTTTTCAGGTCATCATAACGGGATAGCAGCAGATATGGCTGCCCTTACGTTGGGGGCTACCCATTTTGAACGCCACTTTACGTTAAACCGGACGTGGAAGGGAACAGACCATGCCGCCAGTCTGGAGCCGGATGGATTTCGTCGGCTCGCTCGGGATTTGAATAATGTTGGCAAGGCGTTATGTCCAAAAACGGACAAGATTTTACCAGTTGAACTGGTTCAACGCGAAAAATTAAAGCGGTTTGTGAAATTATAATCGCAAAAATTTAATACACTTTCAGGAGCCTTTGAGGCCCTTAATTTTGATCGGGATGCAATATGTTTGATATTGATTTCTTTAAGCAGGCACAGTCCATTAAGGACCGGATAATTTCCGGCGAGGCTACGCGCGCTGATGTCTTGGCGATTGAGCAGGAACTGGATGGCTTGCGTGCCAAGTCACCACATGTCTTCAATGTCGAGACGACGAACCATTGCAATATGACCTGTGTAATGTGTCCTCGCACTACATTGATGACACGCGAAAACCAATGGATAGACAAGGAAGCATTTGAGAATATTCTTGATCAAATGGCGCCTCATAAAGAAGAGGACCTTAATGATTTTTGGAAGTTTATCAAAGAAACCTACGGCATAACATTTGAATATAGAAGTGAAAACGCGTTTTACTTCTACATTGTTTCTCGATGCCTGATCTTGCACGGCTATGGCGAGCCACTGGTCGATAAAAACATTGTCGAACGAGTTCAGGCCTGTACTGACAGAAACATCCCGACTTATTTCTCCTGCGTGCCGGCTAACCTTAGCGTCAAGCGGGCGGAAGAAGTTATGAAGGCGGGTCTTTCTGTATTGAAGTTTTCCATGGATGGACTGACCAACGAGCAACAGAAGTCCGTTCGTGGGCGGCTAAATGATTTTGATAAATCCTATCAAACAATGCTCGACGTTATCGAGATGAGAGAGAAAAAGGGATATAAAACCCTTATTGTTCCGACAATGATTGCTCTGTCGGAAGATGACGACACCAAAGAGATGCATCAGAAGTTTTTGGATATGTGGAAGGGCTATGATGTATTTGCATACGTCAAGAGCCAAGATAACCGCTGGTACTTTGAAGACGATGATGAAATGGACAATAATTCCCATTATCAAGAGCAATATTGTGAATATCCCTGGTCATCCATGACAGTGATGGCAGACGGCTCTGTCGTGCCCTGCACGCAAGACTATAATTGTGAAATGAAGTTAGGAGACATCCACGATAATAGCCTTCAGGAGATTTGGAATGGTGACGCCTATGAGAAATTTCGCCATTGGCATATAACAGGGAACTTCCCTGAGGGTCACAAGTGTGCAACGCGCTGTGATCAAGTTAAACTCTTTAATCGACTTAAAGATAAATAGTGCCTGCAATGTTGGATAATAAAACAATAATTGTTGTCGGTGGCGGTGGCTTGATTGGCAAGGAAATTACACGCACCTCCCTGGAACACGGGGCTACGGTTGTCGTTGCAAGCCGATCTGATCCCCATTTGGTATTTGAAGATCTTTCAAAGGATGACCTTTCCCGCCTTCACTATTCGTTCGTCGATATTACGAATGAACAATCAGTTGTAGATTTGATTGACAGCGTGGCATCCAGGTGCGGTAAAATTAGTGCGATCGTAAACTGTGCCTATCCTCGAAATGCAAATTATGGGGCCAAGTTTGAGGATGTCACATACCAGGACTTTTGCGAAAATGTGAATTTGCATCTTGGTGGCACCTTTCTGACTTGCCAAAAGGCCACAGCTTACTTTGAGCAAAATGGTGGCGGCAATATTATTAATTTCTCATCAATTTACGGGGTCATGGCCCCACGGTTTGAATTATACGATGATACGCCGATGACGAAAGAAGTTGAATACATCGTAAGCAAATCTGCAATTATCCATTTGACTAAATATCTTGCCAAATATCTTAGTGGGAAAAATATCCGGGTAAATTGTATCAGCCCTGGAGGCGTTCTTGATGGCCAGGTTGAAATCTTTCTAGAGCGATACAATGCAAATTGTCTGAATAAGGGAATGCTGGACGGAGAAGATATAGCTGCGACGACGTTGTTTATGTTGTCAGATATGTCACGGCATATAAATGGTCAGAACATTGTTGTTGATGATGGCTTTACTCTCTGAATACCTCATCGATTAAGGAATCTATTTAATTGAAAAATTTATTGGTAACTACGCCAATTCGCCCGATACCGACTAATTTCCCTCCTATTGGAAGTTTAAGTTTAATCAACTACCTTCGGGAAAACGGGGAAGAACTGGACTTCTATCATATAGATGCGCTACGGCCATCATATGAAGATGCTATAGCGCATATTATTGAACTTGCCCCGGATGTACTTGGGGTTAGCTCCGTGGTTTCAACGGCCTACGCCTACACGAAAAGACTGGTGGAAGGCGTTAAGGCGGCGCTGCCTGATACCCTCGTAATCGTCGGTGGCAGTCTTGCTGCAAGTGCCGAAGTCCTTTTGCGGCGAACCGGCGTGGACCTGTGCGCATTGGGTGAGGGTGAGAAGGTGATGCTCAACGTGGTTCAGCGCGCGAAAACGACCCGTAACCCTGCAGAATTTTCTGACATCCCTGGTTTGATGTTACTGGATGGTCAAGGGAATGTAGTTAATACCGGCTATGAAGATCAATTAGACAAAGATCAACTTTATAATGTGAATTGGGATGATCTAGAGCAGGCATCTGATATTTCAACCTATATTAGCCCTGCTTTTGTAGATGGAAAAATTGATACATGGTTTGAGAGTGACAAGCGTTGTTTTGAGGCGCATCGCCAGAATAAAATGGTTGGAAGTCTGGCTGCGGCTAAAGGTTGCGTCGCGAAGTGCACGTTCTGTCATCGATGGGATAAAGGTATACGTTATATTCCTCCAGAGATCATTCGTCAGCGAGTGCAAGAGTTAATTGATCGCTACGATGTTGGGTTTTTGAATATTGTAGATGAAAATTTTGGTACAGATGTGAAGTGGCTGAAGAAATTTTGTGCTGCCATTAAGCCAATGGATATTCTGTGGCGTGTAGCGGGAATGCGTGTAAATTGCATATCGCAAGATCGTATTGAGCTTATGAAAAATGCGGGTTGTGTTTCTATTCTTTATGGCATGGAAACAGGCTCGGAACGTATGCTGCAAGTCATGGAAAAAAAGGTTAAATTGCAGGATAATTACAATGCCATGCAATGGACCGTTGAAGCCAACATGAAGACGGTTGTTCAATTTGTGGTCGGGATGCCGGGAGAGACACCCTCAACAATTGATGAGTCTGCGAAATTTGCTAGTTTTGCTAACTCGCTGGAAAGTGATCAACGCCCGTGGGATTTGAGTATTAACTTTGCCCAGGCCTTGCCCGGTACACCGCTTTATGAACACGCGCGTCGAATGAAATTAATTGACCCCTCTCTGGATGGAGAGGAAAAGTATCTTCTCAGGATTTCTGATCATGATGCAGCGGATGAACAAACAACGATTAATTTTACCGCCTACCCATTTTGTATTCAACGGTCCTGGCGACAACGTCTGCAATTGAAAACCACCTATCATAATATACAGCGCTATGGAAAAGCCAACTATGCCCGAATGTTGCTTGAGGACACCCGATATTTTCAGCGCCAGACGTCGGAAGAAACGGGTTATTTTAATAAGCCCAAGCAGGAAGTTGAGCGAACATTAATGACAGATACCCTGCATGACGGGCGAGATGAACAAAAACTGGATAATCAGCAACTACCGTCATTCTTTTCCTTAATTCGAAAAAGGCGCCTTGGGTTAGCCTTGCTCTGTTATCCGGAGCGCTTTCGGGTTTTTATTGGATTATTACCCTATTACTGGTTTTTAATAGGCGTTCGCCAGAACGGGTTACTCCCTACGCTAAAAGAAATCTATCAGTGGCTTTCTGGAGATTTGAAGAAAATACGCGGTGAACCAACTCAATCTTTGCGTAAGATTGTATTTAAGGAATCTGCCCCACCTGCCGAAGATACACCTGCTATGGCGTCCTTGCGTCGTGGGCGGTAGGCTTGAATATCGAAATTTTTGCTAACAAGTCAGTCTTGAGATAAATGCTTTTCAATTTAAAACGCTATACTTCGGCCTTTTTCAATATATTGGCTACCGCTAGTTTCAAGTCACCTGCCCCAGCGCCGGTTCTTGTCGTTGATCAGGTAGCCTCTGATGATATACGTGGTGCTTTGAAGCACATTCCAAGTAGCATTTTGCCTGTCCGGGGCGAGCTTCAGTATATTTCTCCCAGAATTATATCACTCATGATCAGGAGAAATTTTGAAAAAGCAAAACAGTTCTCATACGGATCAAAGAATTTCCTGACTTCACTGTTCAGGTTTTCATGGAACAACTATGCGGACAGTATAGTCGCCCATGTTGGCCCAAAAATAATCATAACATTCATAGATAATTACCAGCCGTTCTATACGATGTCAGAGCGGAACCCTGGAATTATTTTTATAGCAGTTCAAAATGGCACGAGAACACTTGATGAAATTTTGCCAATAAACTCCAAGAACAAAAACCCTGCATTTCTTTTCTGTTTTGGCGAACACGACAGGGACCTTTATTCTCAAAAAGGTTATGATAGAAGCCGAATTACTGTCGCGGGGTCGTTGCGTCAAAGTCTTTGGAAACGATCGGCTGGTTCGCCTAATAGAAAATATGATGTTTGCATTATATCAGAATGGCGAGCCTCTACATTTAGATCAGTTGATCCCGAAAACCCGGGTTTTAGAGAAGCATGTCATCGGATATACACATATATGGCTCGTCTTATTGACGAGGAAGGCATCAAATGCTGCTTTGCAATTAATAAGGATTGTCCTGAACTACGAGCATATATTGAACCGATTTTTGGTAATAGCGTGTTTATTGCGGTGCCAGAGAGTTCAATAAATACCTATGATTTATTGAACTCTTCCAAATTGGCTGTTTCAGTAGCGTCCACTACCGGGCGCGAAGCAATTGCAGTAGGTTGCCGATCTTTGATTTATGACACAACGGATGGTCATCGTTATTATGACGGTGAAAAAAAGCTGGAATCTATACACTTGCTGGACCCGTCATATGATAAATTTAAAACCAGAGTCTTGAAGATACTGGCTCAGAGCGATGAAGAGTATGACGAGGAACAGGGTACCGCATGTCGATACGCAATCTCTACTCTGGATAAAACATCCAGTGCGGACCTGCTATATGATTTTGTAAAAACAGAATTGGAAAAAAAACAGTATAATTCAGTGATTGGTAATACTCAATTCGCAGCATTTTCATGAGAATTTTTCATGGTTGATACAGGCCGAGTTGTAGCTGTTGTTCCGGTGCGTATGGGGTCTTCAAGGCTTCCGGGTAAAGTTATGATGAATGTTAATGGGGTGCCATTGCTAGGTTATATCATGGACCGCCTCGCTCTGAGTTCGAAAATTGACGAGGTTGTTGTTGCAACGTCTGTAGCCGCAAAGAACGATGTTATTCAATCCTATTGTGCAGACCGGAATACACCATGCTACCGTGGGTCTGAAGACGATGTTCTGGATCGGTTGGTTCAGGCACTAAAACAAAACAATGCGGCAATAGGGGTTCTTGTTTTTGGAGATTGCCCACTAATAGATCCCGAAATTGTTGATTTCCTTGTCGAGCAGTATTTGGTAAACCCGGGTCATGATTTTGTCAGCAATGATCTCAAAACAACCTACCCTCCCGGAATGGAGGTAGAAGTATTTTCCATCAATGCTCTTGAGGATGCCGCTACAACTTGCGATGACCCAACGATAAGAGAACATGGCACATTGTTTATTCGTCAAAACCCTGAAAGATACAGCCTCTTGAATATAGAGGCCCCAGAGGAGTTGTCTCGTCCAGAGCTGGAGCTAGAGGTTGATGCGGCAGAAGATTTATTTGTTGTCGAAGGTATTCTTGAACACTTCAAAGGTCGAACTGATTTTCACCTTTCGGAAATAATTCATTTTATGGATACCAATTCTGAATTGGCAAAATCGAACCAGTCTATCCCTCGCCGATGGAAAGAGTTCCGGCAATAATTGTCTGAAAATTAATAGCAAATTGAATTATGCATATTTCTATCGTTGATCATGGCCAAGCCAACTTGTTCAGTATTGTCAGTGCTTGTAATGCTTTGGGTATGGAAACCAGATTGGCAAGCTCTCCTTCTGATTTTTCCAATGCGTCGGGCATCATTCTTCCCGGAGTGGGGGCGTTCTCAAGTAGTATGAAGGTTCTGGAAGATAAGGATCTTATTGGCCCTTTAAACGACGTCGTGGAACGCGGGGTTCCTATGCTTGGCATATGTTTGGGAATGCAGATGCTCGTCGATGAAAGCACTGAATTTGGAGCACATGCTGGACTTGGATGTATTTCAGGTAAAACAGTGTCATTTGAAGGCAATTCTGATTTCAGCCAAAATTCCAAAGTTGTGAATATGGGGTGGTTAAAAATATCAACCAGTAAGAATGACCCATTGATGGCTGGTCTGGACGGCGCACATATGTACTTTGTTCATTCGTTTTATGTCAAAACGGAAAAAGAGAATATTACAGCGAAGAGCGCCCACGGTGGAGTGACTTTTCCAGCTACAATTCGACACAACTCAATTCGAGGCTGTCAATTCCATCCTGAGCGAAGTGGTGCGGCTGGCTTACGTTTGCTTAAAAATTTTAACGAAATTTCTAGGAGTTTTGCCTGATGGCTGGAATGTTTGGTCTGCCTGAAAATGTGGAATACTGCACTCGATGTGCGATGTCCAATCAGAAACCGAATTCATCAATCGAGTATCAAAACACGTCTG
>JABJOR010000037.1 GCA_018664265.1 Rhodospirillales bacterium | reverse complement strand
GTATCCAATAGATGCTATGTGAACGTACCTGAAGATATGGAACGCAAGATGGAAGCAACATGTACGCGCCGCCAGCAACAATGCCGATAGCGACTATCCATGTTACGGGCTCCACTAACTGCCCCGTCTCTTTTTGATTTTTGTTTTGAGGGGCTCAGCATCATTAAGAGCCCAGTCATAGTCATAACCACTGATAGATTTTTTGCCATCCAGAATGATCAGAAGGGATGCGTCAGCGTAAGTGCGTAAATGCTTGAGAACGCTTACCTCGCTGTCGCCAAAATCTTCCATAAACCAGTCGTAGATTGAAGATGCATACAACTTTCCATAATGTTCGCTGATGGCTCGTTTATGATTGATAAACGTGTGGGCAGCTTCATTCAGGTAGTCCTCAGAATTTTGGGCTGTAACGGCATTGAGGCCAAGATTGGGGCACCCCAATGATGCACAGTTCAGTGCATAATGCAGGCGTGGATCTTTCCATATCGGGCGAAGGATTCGGTGCTCAATATCATTCAGGGAAATCTCTTCCCCTTCAATCTCAAGGAGCTTCTTGCCCCATGGGCCATCGGAAAACAGGCCGGGGGATATATCTATATCACGAATTGAAGAAACCGGATAAGCATCCAGTATCACCTGAACTGTCAGGGCGTTATACAGGTTGACCCAGTAGGCTAATTGTTCATTTTTATTAAACTGGCTGACAGGTTTGCCTGCCAGTGTGGTGATGTAGTGCTTCAGGGATTTTTTATCATCAATCGGCACTTTTTTATAAGCAACTCGATTTACTCCGTTGCCCCCTGGTGTGACGTATTTTTTCAAAAAAATGTCCCAGATCTGATGATCCATAGATGTGATTGCGTTTGCATCATGTGTTGTCCAGCGCTCCCAGATATCAGATTTTGGCGCAGCGTTACTGGTCGCAGAAAATCCGAACAACAAGACGACAGTAACGGTTACCAATACACACATGTCGTATGGTAATTTACATATCCGGAATGGATCGGATGGCATCATGGAAAAGATCCTTCATCATAGGCATGCATATAGCAGTCACGCACTTGTCAATACGCCTACCCTATCAAACATGATGGTCTAAAGGAATATTTCCACCTTCATATCGCTTCACAATTACGTTACGAAATATCTGAATATGAACGCGAAGAGTGAATTGATTTTTATTGCCTTACAACAAAACACTCAGGTTTAACCAGCCTGCGTTCATTGAAAATTCTTCTGACGGGCTTTTTACGTTCATCTTCAAAACCATATTGATCAAACATGGCATCTGCAATTTCGTTGCTGCCTTGCCGTCTTTCTGAAAATTCTGAATTACGACGATCGTAATTTGATCTTTCTGGAAGTTCATTCTTTGTCACTGTATTCATTGTCATTAATCCTATTTTATGGACTAAAGTGTGATTTCTTTGATTTTCAAGAGCTTATAGCGGATGGCTAGAATACCACTAATGTGAAAAGTCGTAAAGTAGCTACTTTTAATATAAAAAGCGCAGCCTTTACCCTTTGAATAACATTGTGTTCGATATTTCAAATCAATAATTATTGTAGAAATATAGGTGTTTCTATCATGGGTTGGGATGCAATAACTAACTGTGCAGTTACAGTTTATTTTTTTGGGCATAAGACCATAGTACGCTTTGAAAATTCTGGTACCTATCAAAATATTAACGTATAGAAATAGCAGGGGCTTACTATTTAGATTTGTTTATATAATTTCTAGGCCAGATATCTAATGCTTGGTAGTGTTAAAAAATCATCTCTGGACGTTAGTGATTGTTGTTATGGCGTTCTTGATCGTCTGGGACACTTCATTTGCCATTGTGAGAATGATGTCATTGTATGGGTCAACAAAGCCGGCATTGATATAATGCAGGCTTATACGGCTGAAGCCATTCTTGGCCGAAAATTTACAGATTTTTTCGATGAAGATTACCGGGAACTTTTTGAAGGAAACCTGGAGCTGCTCAGCCAGGAAACCGAGAGTGTGCCTCTGATTGTCCTGACGGTTAATGGTACCAAGTTGAATGTTATTTTGAATGTCCTTGTGACAAATCCGGATACAGACAAAGAATGCTACCTTGCTGAATTTTATGATATTTCTCCCTATGTCAAAGTTTCAGTTGAAAATCGAAACCGGGAAGAACGCATAAATGCTATTTTGAAGACAACGGATCAGGCCATTGTTGAAATAAATGAGTTTGGTGAAATTAAGTCTTTTAATGAAGCCGCAATAAAGATTTTTGGACATTCAAAACGAGACGCTATCGGCCAGAATCTTTCAATTTTGATTCCAGAGCCCCATAGCGCAAAGCACCATCAATATGTTTTCAATTACCTTGCCAATCCAGGCGCCCGTTCTTCAATAATGAACAATACTCGTGAACTTGAAGCGCTCAGGTCAGACGGCAGTATCTTCCCCATTGAAATATCGGTTACAGAACAGAGGGCCATGGATGGCAGCACTGTATTTATTGGCATGATCAAGGATATTGAAGAAAAGAAAATTCAAGATGAACGTATTCGTTTTCTTGCCATGCACGATACGTTAACGGAGTTGCCCAATCGGGTTTCGTTCAATATGCGATTGGAAGAAAGCATAACAAGGTCTGAACGTGATAAACATGGTATTGCCGTGCTGTTTCTTGATCTTGATGGTTTCAAAGCCATTAATGATGGCTTCGGGCATGAAGTCGGGGATGGTGTATTAATCACTGTCTCGGAACGTTTGGTTCATACAGTTCGTAAAGTGGATATGGTATCCCGATTTGGCGGAGATGAATTCGTTATCTTGCTGGAGAACGTCAAAAATAAGAAGCAGGTAGAAGTTGTTGCTAAGAAAATTCTCAAAAGCCTATCAAAACCTATCAATATTGAGGAAGAGAAGCATTCTGTTGGTGTCAGCATCGGCATAGCTCTATATCCAAAAGGGGCAGACAATGCCAAAGACTTGCTTCGTATTGCCGATCAGGCAATGTATCGTGTAAAGAACAGCGGCAAGAACGCATTCTCGTATTAAATTCAGGAGTATTCATATGACCAAAGCCATTTGTATTCACAAAGCGGGTGGCCCTGATGTGTTGGTGTGGGAAGATGTTGAAGTTGGAACACCCGGCTCTGATCAGGTCTTGATAAGCCATAATGCCGTAGGGCTGAATTACATTGATGTTTATCAGCGCTCGGGTGCTTATCCAGTGGGCGAGATGCCCAGACCACTGGGTATGGAAGGTGCTGGTGTCATTGAATCTGTTGGCAGCGGAATTACAGAATTTGCTGTTGGTGACAGAGTGGCCTATGCCATGGAGCTTGGCTCCTATAGTGAAAAACGCGTGATGGGAACGGACAAGCTGGTCAAGCTGCCGGATGCTGTAGATGACCAGACAGCCGCTGCCATGATGCTGCAAGGCATGACAGCGCGTTATTTGTTAAAATGTTCCTACCCGGTTCAACCCGGCGATACCATTCTTGTGATGGCAGCTGCAGGCGGGGTCGGGCTTATCCTGTCCCAATGGGCTAATCATTTGGGCGCTACTGTTATTGGCTGTGTCAGCACCGAAGAAAAAGCCGAGCTTGCAAAGGCCAATGGCTGCGCCCACGTCATCAATTACAAATCCGAGGATATCGTTAGCCGGGTCAAAGAAATTACAAACGGTACAGGTGTGGCAGTCTCGTACGATTCTATTGGCCTGGATACACTGGACGCTTCGCTTGGCTCCCTTCGCCCTAACGGGTTTCTGATTAGCTTCGGCGCCGCGTCGCAACCCATATCAAGCTTCGATATCAAGCATCTGGCTGCTGGTGGGTCGCTCTATATACAGCGCCCAACCCTTGCCACCTATACCCGTAGTCGGGAACTGCTGAACGAGATGGCAAACGATCTGTTCGATGTGGTGGCAAAAGGCCATGTTAAAATCTGCATCGGTCAGACTTACCCGCTAAGCGATACGGCGCAGGCCCACCGTGATCTGGAAGCCCGTAAAACGACAGGCTCAACAGTCTTGATCCCGTAAAAGATATCTTGCGGTTTAAGTAGATTTTTTCGCATTTTTGTGGTATGACTGTAAGGGTCAACTCAGAGATGAATTGACACTTAAATCACGAAGAAGGGAGGGCAGGGAACTGTATGGAACCGCCAGGTAGTTTTATAGCCTCCTTGTTTGATTATGTGAATTCTTTACAAAATTCTTCGAGCGAGGCCACACCAAATAATTAGAAGATTTTGATGGAACCCTTCGGGTTTCCAGATATATATCCGGCGTTAAAGCTGGGTCAGTTGGTACATGTACCAAACTTTTAGCAACCCTGTCCAAAATCCACTTGCGGATTTTACCGAGGCAGGGTTTGCTGTGTCTGGAACATGAATTTTTATTCTCAGGAGATACGATTGATGGTCGATAAATTGCCAAAATCAGCCCACCCGGAAACCATTGCGGCGCAGGCCCTGGGGCTGACGGATGAAGCTACCGGATCTATCGTTCCGGGCATTCATCTTTCGACCAATTATGAACGTGATGAAAACTATGATAAGCCGCAGGACCGATCCTATATTCGAGATCAGGGTCCAACCCAGCAACATTGTGAGCAGGTAATCGCAGCCCTTGAAGGTGGCGCGGAAGCCCTGACGTTTTCGTCCGGTATTGCGGCTTGTACTGCCCCGTTTCATGCTCTCAAACACGGTGCACGGGTCGCAGTCTCGCGAACCATCTATCATGGGGTTCTGACCTGGCTTGAAATCTTTGCCGCAGATCGCGGGCTCGGGGTGGATTACTTTGATGCGGGTAATCTGGATGAGTTGTCGGCAATCATTGCAAAAGGCGATACCCGTCTGGTCTGGTTGGAAACCCCTGCTAATCCGAGTTGGGTCGTGACCGATATTGCCGAGGCCGCAAAGATTGCCCACGGCGGTGGGGCGGTGCTGGCGGTTGACTCGACCGCGGCAACCCCGGTGCTGACCCGCCCTATAGAACTCGGCGCCGATATCGTCTGTCATTCTGCCACCAAGTTTTTGAGCGGGCATTCCGATGTCATCGCCGGGGCTTTGGTCACAGCGGATACCTCAACCGAGTTGTGGCAACGTATTCACGATCACCGTATTTACGCCGGGCCGATTCTGGGCTCAATGGAGGCCTATTTGCTGACCCGGGGTATGAAGACCCTTTTTTTACGTGTGGCACGGCAATGTGAAAATGCAATGGCTGTGGCGCGTTACCTTCATACCCATGCAAATGTGGAAGCCGTCCATTACCCCGGCTTGCAAAGCTTCCCCGGTCATGAAATCGCCAGCCACCAGATGAAGGGTGGCTATGGTGGCATGTTGTCCTATCAGGTCCCCGGTGGGAGGGACGAGGCCATCGCACGTGTATTGCGCGCTGGCGTGTTCAAACGGGCAACGTCTCTGGGGGGGGTTGAAAGCCTGATGGAACACCGTAAATCCAGTGAAAGTAATGTAACCACAACGCCGGAAAATCTGATCCGGGTTTCAACAGGAATTGAGCATGTGGATGATTTGCTTGCCGATCTGGAACAGATGCTGGTTTGATTGAGATGCAATAGTGGCTATGGGTAGTTGATGTGTTTTTTGGTAAATTAAAATGGGTGGTTAAATATCTTGTATTTCCAGCTTTGTTGGCGGTTGTGCTCCTTGCTGCCTACGCCGGATACCTCAACTATCATAATTCCCAGATTGAGGCCTTTCTGAACGTTGAGACCAGTGAAAGTAAAAAGGCCGAACAGCTTAAAGATGCCAGCGCTATTCCAACGCGGCCCGAGCCAATGATGATTATGCTGGATTCCTATCCACCGGGGTTTGAGTACCCACTGGAAGATTGGAAAGTCCTTGATCAGACAAGTGGCTATATTGATGGGGCAGCTATCAATAAGAAGCCCTTTATCCCAAACGGTACCGTCACATTGCATTCCAGCGATATTCTGGAGCTCAATGGCTGGGCAGGGCACTGGCGTCTGGGCATGCGGTTTCCCGAAGTCCTGTTTTCCAGTTGCGGAATCGTTTTTGCCGGAACCTCTGTATCCAACGTGCGCAGTGATATAGCGGAAACTGTCCACCCCAACCTGATGCATTCAGGCTGGTCGGCCCGGTTGTATGTGGATGATATTCCGCGTTGTGATAAAGCCATGATTTCGGCCTGGGGAAGACCACCCGCAGGCAGCGCCCTTCGTCCGCTAATTGGCGGCGTTAAATTCACCTACAATGACAAACCACGTAAAAACAAGCCTTCCGGCAAGCTCAATCTCGTCCATGAAGGGCCTCAATCTAGCCCGGACACCGTTATGGATGCAGTCCCTGTGCAGCTTGAAATCAGAGCAGAAATAGCAAAGCTTCACCGCTGCGCCAGCCCAAAATGCAAAGTCGTCGCAACACTGCCCCCCGGCCCGGTGAGCGCCGTCCTTATTGAGGACATAGACGGTTGGTACCTGCTGCAATCGGATAAAGGCTCCGGGTGGGTGTTGTCTACGGTTGTTGAGGTTTTGGACAAGTAAAAATTTTCCACATAAATTTAAGCGTTTTATTGTTTGAAATGGTAGAATGAAAACATGAAACGCGGTTTTACCATTCTTGGTGCTCTGATTATTCTTTCATTACCTTCGTTTGCAGGGGAATGGATTGAAAACCCTTTGACCAAATGTGCCGTGTGGAATCCTTATCCCCAACCTGATGAAATCATTATCTGGACTGGAAAGTGTGTAAATGGAAAGGCCAGTGGAAACGGCACTCTTCAATGGTATGTCAACGAAACAAAGGGGGGTCGCTACGAAGGTGACTTTCTGGATGGCAAGGCAAATGGCTGGGGAATACGGTATTTCACCAACGGTAATCGCTACGAAGGTGAATACAATGATGGAAAATTTCATGGCAAGGGGACGCATTATTTTGCCGATGGGGGGGTCTACGAAGGTACTTTCCTGAATGGCAAGGCTAACGGATATGGCGTTCGCGTATCCAGCAGTGGTGAGCGTTACGAAGGTGCTTGGAAAGATAACCAGTTCCATGGTTTTGGTATATATTTCTTTGCCACGGGTGAGCGTTATGAAGGTGGATGGCTGAATGATCAGCAACATGGCCCTGGCACCCTTTTCAAAACTGACGAAACGTATATTCAACAAGTCTGGGAGCTTGGAAAGCGAATTCAATAGAAGATTGCTTATGCTGGGTGTTGTCTGCGGTCGTCTTGACTCTGGATAAATAGTCAATTCTTAGTCGGGTTTCAAATTTTGCTTGACAGCAGACCGATGGTCTCTTAATAAAAGACTGATGGTCTCTTAAAGTTAGGCGAACAAATGAAACCCTTAACCAATCGTTATCGAAAAACATCAATTACCCTGTTTATTTTTGCGCTGTCAGTCATGGCTTGGTCGCTATCGTCTTGCTCCCTATCAACACAATATGGCCCATTCGCAACACATTTATCAGAGGAAACATTCACCATGTTTCAGAAATCACAAAACTTTCAAAACATCAATTTTGTCAACAAGGCTAAAACAGAAGAAAAATCTGCGGCAAGTTTCTTGCGTGTTGTTTACCAGTATATGACCGCTAAAAACCCGGCACCGCAGCCAGAAAAACAGCTGCCTTTCATTACCTTGAATGCAGACACTTTTAATGAGGCCCCCACGGATGGGTACAGG
>JABJOR010000359.1 GCA_018664265.1 Rhodospirillales bacterium | reverse complement strand
ATGGTAGCCACCGGAAATGGAAGCTCAAGGAACACCGTAGAACGTTCTTGGCAGAATATATAGCATTTTTGATGAAATCAGGAACCGCAATGAACCGCAGTTATCAAATAGCTTGTAATTTGTAATCAGGGGGTCCCGGGTTCAAATCCTGGTTCCAGCACCATTTAAATCAAGGACTTAGCTGGAAACGGCTAGGTCCTTGTTTTATTTCAGGTACCACCCAGGCACCACAATTATCAAAACCAACTCAATTCACATCTCTTTGGCTTTGGTCCTGCATCTCCCATTAATACAGTGTTATGCGAAGCTTTTCGCCCTTCCATTCATTGATTTGGCTTGGTCAAGCCGTGCAACCTGCGCGGCCCGTATCAAAACTTGACGGGTATGCGTACTTGCTGGCTCAAATTGTTGAAGACACTGCTTACATGGAAGACATTGTGTGGTTCAACAAAGGTGATGGACAATCCACTTTGGATTTTTTGCCTGACTGGCGGGCGAAGCTAATTGGCAAAATAGAGGAAAAAGCAAGGGACCGTGAAGCAGCAGAGATTGATGGCTGAAAAATGATGGCCGCATCCACCCCTGGCGAAAAAAAGCTGTCTGGTCAACAGCAAAATCGACCCCCAAGAGACTTTCAGGCCGCCGGGCAGTGGCCACCCTCATGTATGGCACCAACGAGTCTGTGGGACCATTGTCGGGCCGCCTAGAGTCACTGCCGACCAAACAGCCCAGTACCCCCCAACCCAATCTGATGCCGCCTTGGCTTCATTGGCTTCAACATCAGCCGCTCCATATGCTCGCGCATACTGATCCGATCCGCACCAGGAACAACAAGCTGCTTACCTTCAGTTTTGAAAGTCTGGCGCTTGATGCGCTCTGTACCAGGGATGATGTACTGGCGGCCCTCTGCTGAAAACTCGGCTGGTATCATGGTGCTGGCCTTTCATGGATGGAAATCATCTGACATCTTCACATCTATAGCGCGTGCTGTCATGCTGTTATTCATTTTTCAAATTGATGATTGTTTTGGGCAATCAGGGAAAAGACAAAGGGTGTTCCAGCATTTGAGGAACGACTAAAAAAGACCAAGGGGCATGGGCTGTTGACGCAGCCAGGACCCCGCCGGTCGTTAACTTTTGGGGAGGGATATTGGTATGGTAAAACTTAAAGATGCGCCTGACCAAGTTAAGGAAAGGTGGGAGGACCGAAATGATAAACTAAATTCTGAACTTGACCTGGTCGTGGATACAACGTTCCAACGTGTCGCAAAAATACTTGTAACGGGTAATGCAGGTGGGGCAATTGTTGTTTTATCATTCATGGCGTCCTTGCTACAAAGCAAGGAGCCAATTTCATTTTTAATGTGCCCGCTCGCGCTGTTTTTGGTGGGCGTTTGTTTTGTGGGTCTGGCATCAATTGTTGATTTTCTCAGAGCTAGTGCTCGCTTTGTTGCCATGGATAGTTGGTACAATAAGCCATGTAGAGGTGATTATGATTTGCTGGAAACATATAAAACTCCTGTTAATGACGAATCTCGGTATCGATTTGTCCGAATTTGTTTTTTCATTTCTGGCGTTCAATTTGTATTTGGAATATCTTTCGGCATGTTCATGCTCTGGCAACTTCCCTAACTCTGTCTACCTTTTCATTTCTGCAGACACTAAGCCGCCTTTAATATCTCTACCCAATCTGCCAACATCCGAAGAACACCTAACACCACCGCTACCTTCGCCAATGTTCCCCATATCGCCTTTTTACTATTTACATTTGAAATTCTATAATTATTCGCACTTCTCCAAATACAAACCAATGAAAACAAGGAATACCCCGTCGAAACCAAAATAAATAACCAAATAAATATCTGTTTTTCTTCGGTAATTACATCATAGTAACCTGACTGATCTAAATAAATATCATAAATTCTAAATAAAAGCCCACCAATCACGCCCACAACCCAGTAGGTAAATGCCAATCCTACTTCACCGCGCCAAAGTTGCTTAATATAATCCATCGCTGCTCTCCATTAAAAATGGCCGCCCAGTATTCACTGAACAGCCACCAAAAAACACACTCCGCAGCCATCAGCGCAAATATATATTCAACCCTACAACACGCAGCACTTACTCATCAACAACTTGTTTTACTGTTTCTCCCTTCAACTTTTCCTAGTCGCCACAATTGCCTTGTCCATCTCTGTTGCCACAACTGCTGCTTTTACCGTTCCAATTACTGTTAGTAATTTCTTTAAATCCCTAACTTCAATTGCCGTCTTCTTCGTGCCGTTCACCAACTGATCATAGGTTGCCATTAATGCGCCGTTTTCGTTCCCACCGTGGTTCATGTGGTCCACCATTAGGAAATCAAGGAGGCGAATAGTATTGATACCGTGAAGTCGCCAAGCGGGGCTTTCAATTAATTCCCGCGTAAGCCAAACCCACGGCTCATCTTGTGGCGGTTGTCGCGCTACACGAGCACGGCGCGATGCTATATGTGTTTAATAGCCGATGCTTGGTGAGCCAAGTTACTCTCTGCGCAATGTAGCGAAAAAGTTCAGTTTGGAGGGCGCTTCGAGGCAAAACAATTCAAAAAGCATGTCAATTCATTCCTTGACATCCTGAAGGCCACTAAAACTTACAGTCGTCCCATGCCCCCTCCATAAAGGTGTTGGAGAAGCATTATTTTCAGGGTCAAAGGGGTCATCTGAATTGGCAAAAGAAACTGATGCAAAGTGACCTTTCGGTTCAAGGTTCCAGTTTTGCTTGCCTTGTTCTCTATTGGTAGAAACTATATCTGGGAGATTGGCTGGGCGAGGTGCATCCTTTTGTGGATAGCGTGTCGCTCTTACAACAACCCATTCAGGTCCGCCATCCCCAACAAACCAAATTGACGGGTCTACCCTGGGATTGCCCTGAGATGACATCAGCTCGTGTCCTAGTTCTTCAGTGACATGATCCCTGACAATCTGAACGGCAAAGTCATGAATTTCCCAGTTAGTCATTTCGACATT
>JABJOR010000358.1 GCA_018664265.1 Rhodospirillales bacterium | reverse complement strand
CCCTCCTTCATCTCTAATACAGTTACATAACGCCGTTTGGACCGACGTTACTCGTGACACACGACCCGGCGCTGACATTTTAAAGGTTTTTAATCGTCATCATCGTCATCATCATGTTTCTTCTTCCTTTCCTTGTTCTTCTTGTCATAAGAAGGTGGGAACAAGTATGGATTACCTTGTTTCAATGATTTCCATGCCCTTTTCGCCTCATCTTCATCCGCGCTACGGTGACAGGAAACACAGTTCGCAAAATCACGAATTCCTTCTTCCCTGTGTTCTTCCCTAATCTTAACTTCAGAGTGCTCATGGCACGAATAGCAGGTGTATTCCTTGTAATTTTGAGTGCGGTGACAGGTCGTGCACCTTTTATGTTTATCGTCAAAAACAAAGAACTTCCTATGGTCGAAGGTTGCCGGTTTCCACTTGTCTGTGCTGTGGCATTGACCACACTTAGCTGAAATTTTACGGTGCAGTTTATCCGTCGGTGTTTTATCCTTATGGCAGCTCGTACACTGCTCAAGCTCAACTGGATTTAAAAGCTTATGATTAAAAACTGCAGGCTTCCATTTTTCAGAACTATGACATTGTGAACATTTATCCGAAGCTTGGCGATGCTTCACATCCTCGGGCTTCTGGTGACAAGCAATGCACTTCCCTCGTGATTCTACATCAAGTAACTTATGAGAAAATTTCTTATATTTACGGTATTTAGCAACACCCTCGTGATCGCTATGGCAAGAAACACAATCTTGCCCAATAAGTTTTTGATGGAATGCAACATTTGGTTTTGTATTGATCTTTGGAATGCCCTTTGTCGTCGACACGCCGATATCGGTAACCTTATGACAGGTTATGCATTTCTCTGAGGACGCTCCAAAGAGAATGTCATGGCAGGAAAAGCAATCGGTCTCAGACGTTCCATGACCGTCAATCAACTTGCCCGGGCTAACCATCAAGTGAGGATACACAAATACCAGCACAGCCAGGATCACAAGGTTCAGGGCTAAAATTATTTTGATTGCAGGTTTCATTTCCAACCCCAGAACAAGAATACGCTTATAATATGACCGATGCCCAACACGGCGAAAGCATAAGAAATTGGGAAATGAACGGCACGCCACTTTTTCATTAAATCGAAGGTCACAGCATCCCAAAACAGTTCTTTCTCTGCCTCCACTTTGGACAGACCATGCGATCTGTGTTTTTCTTGCATTTTCTCCAGGTGCTGCCGTGAACGATTCAGTAAATACTGCCCGATCATGCCACTGATTACATTAATGACCATCGCCAGGAGTGCCAACCAAGGCAGGATAGCATTAAAATGGACCCCGGCATGCACAAGGATCATGAGGGCCCCTAACCAGGTGAAAACCTCATGCATTTTAAGCAAGACTTTTGGGCTTCCTTTTTGGATGATTTTGCGTTTTCTCAGAGAATAGAAGAGCGATAATAGTATCAAAAGTGTCCCGGGAATTCCGAGATAGCGTCCAATCCAAATCAGATCATATAAATGGAGAATGAAATCCCCGATGATTGTTGCGGAAATCAGCACGATAAATTGATAAAGGAACGGGAGGACCTGGATACGGAATAAAGATTTATTCATCATCGCCCTCATACGACCAAAGTCAGATCACGTTTGGGACGTGAGATACAAAGAAGGCAGCTTCCTGGTTCAGGGTCAAAATCAGGAGACTGAGAATACTCCACTTCGCCATTTTCTATTGTCGTTTGACAGGCACCACACCCGCCTGCACGGCACCCTGATTCCACATTAACGCCACTACTTTCTGCAAGTTCCAGTAAAGAGTCTGAACTTCCATCCCAGGTAATTGTTTTCCCCGACTTGCTGAATGTCACCATAACAGGCTCAGCACCATTTTTTTCTTCCTGGATGAGAGACTTCTGTGGCTTCGGTTTGCTCAACGAAGCAGGGCCGAAAGCCTCATAGTGGATGTTCTGATCTGGTACACCCCATTCATCAAGCGCCGGTACGATTGTCTCCAATTTTATATTGCGTGGCCCACAAATATAAAATTGGTAAGGTTTGAGTGCGAGGGTCAAACGCAGGCGATTAATATCGGCACGGCCTTTGTGTTGATAATCTGTGCCCAGTTCATCTTTCGCCAACGGTTTGCTGTAACAGATTTGAAGCCGAAAGTTTGGATGCTCCTCTGCCAGTGATTCCAAATGCTCCTTCATGACGTGATCTGCACTATTGCGAACACCATAGAACAACCAGATTTCTTGAGAGCTTTTGACCTGAAGACTCGTGTTTAGCATGCTCATCATAGGTGTTAACCCAATCCCCCCGGCAATTAGAACGACTGGTCTGTTGCTTGCCTCCATAAAGAAATGGCCACTGGGTGCTCTGACATCCAGAACATCCCCTTGTTTTACAGCGTCATGAAAGTGACTGGAGGCTAATCCACCGGGTAAATTGGCGTTTTTTTCTGGAGGCTGTATGCGTTTGATTGAGACCCGATAATGATCAAGACCGGGGCGATCCGACAGGGAGTAACAGCGAATGACCTTTTTGCGCTCTTTCGATACAGGATTGGTGATTTTCAACTCAAATGTAAGGAATTGCCCCGGTTTGAATTGGGGTAACAGTTTACCATCAACAGGCGCTAGATGGAATGAGCATACACTTTTGCTTTTGTCTTCAATAACTTTACTGATTACCTGGAACTTGCGTAACCCCGCCCAGGCCGGTTGGTTTTCAACCGTGCCAATTGGTAAAATTTCGTCCTCTACAGGTTCACACGGCAAGGCTGGGTCAAACCCTGAGAGTCGGTTCTTAACTCCCTGATAGACCTGCCAATGCCGATAAAAAGCATGCAGACTGAACAGGGTGATTTGGAGAAAAGCCGCAGCAAAAATGTAAAATGTAAGCTGGAATGTTGTCATGCTGATTTTACCACAATGCTAATGAACGGAATTACAGCGTTCACAACAAACGCAACCGTAAGGTTTGATGCCTTTATTCATAATGTTCCGAAAGTCTTTTTGAAACAATCAACCGAAGTAGGGAAACGGTGCATTTAGGACTATGGTTTATGGGAATTGAACGCTTTCGAGCAAAGTTACTGTTATATATAAGTTTCAGCTCACTGGGTTCGTGTTCAGCGTGACATTATCTGATGAATTTTCATAAACCATAGTCCTATATGCCCACACTTAGCATTTGGGTTGATTGATCTTGTTCTTTGACCCGTGCAACCTAATCGCTATCGAACGGTAATTTGGTAGGTAGCGACATGAGTGATCTTAATAAGAATCTAAAGGTTTGGGACTTGCCGACGCGGGTTTTCCACTGGTCGCTGGTCATACTGGTTGCTGTTGGCTTGATTACCGGGTTCATATCACCTGAATCGTGGATGGGTATTCACGTTTGGGCTGGCTATGGCACCGTGTTGCTGGTTATTTTTCGTTTGGTGTGGGGCATATTTGGCTCGGAATTTTCCAGAATTGAAACATTCTCCTTCACTATCAAACAGCTCATTGCCCACATTAATGAACTGATTTTCTTACGCCCGCTACATTATATTGGCCATAATCCAGCAGGCGCGATGATGATCTTTGCGCTGATCTTCTTCTTGTTTGGCATCTCTACAAGTGGCCTTCTCGTACTCGGAGGCGAAGAAAATCAGGGACCACTAGCCGGGGCAGTGAATTTTCAGGTTGGTGACATGGCATCTGAAGTCCATACAACGCTGGTCTTCATCCTGATGGCATTAATCTGTTTCCATATTACCGGTGTTATTATCGAAATTTATTTGACGGGTGAGAATCTGGTTAAATCGATGATAGATGGCTACAAGGTCATCCCCAAAGGGAAAACGGCTCCCGAAATACGCCCTTCCCGGCCCATTGCCGCAGCGAGTTTCCTGTTGGCTTTTGCCATTCTCTCCGGGTCCGTGTTATGGGCTTTTTCGACGATGCCACCCTCTGGCATTATCCAAATGGCCGCGAACAGTGATTACGCTACTGAATGCGGAGATTGCCATGAGGTCTATCATCCGTCCTTATTACCGCTGGTGTCCTGGGCAAAATTGATGGGGGACCTGGAAGATCATTTTGGTGAGGACGCCAGCCTCGATCAGGACGTAACCAACAATATTTCAGAGCATCTTAATGTCTACGCTGCCGAAGCATGGGATACCGAAGCTTCAAACCGCTTCTCCAAGGTCTCGTCAGATGCCCCGTATCAAATTTCCGCCACGGCTTACTGGCAGCGCAAACACACGGACATTGACCCCGAGGTATTTAAGCGCAACGGCATCGGCGGTAAGGGCCACTGCGTATCGTGTCACAGCGACGCGGCAACCGGTCATTTCGATGATCAGAATATTAAAATTCCCGAATCATAATTTCTCAACACCATAATACTGTCAGGAATGGTTTCCATGAAAACTCTCAACAAGACTAACGTTATTACCGCAGTCGTTCTTTTAATCGGCGGGCTATCGCCCAACCTTGCTTCGGCTAATTCGGCCCGGGACACAATCATCAGTGGCTTCTCTAGCGTAGCCGAGCTACCGGTTTCGGCAGAGCGTGGAAAAGCCTTGTTTGAATCAAGCCCTGCTGCTGGCAAACCGGATACGCCGTCTTGCACGACCTGCCACGGAGCGTCACCGATGACGTCGGGCATGACCCGTGCAGGAAAGCCTATTGAACCGATGGCCGTTTCCGTGACAGCCGAACGTTTTACAGATCTCAAGAAGGTTCAAAAATGGTTCCGCCGCAACTGCAAAAGCGTGTTGGGGAGGGAATGTACAGCGCAGGAAAAGGGTGATTTCCTGACGTTTATGTCATCCAGGTAAAGCCCAGCATAATTATTTAAAATAGAAAGGTGAAACAAATGAACAAAATCAATTTTTTATTGGCGGCAGGAATCCTTGTCTTTGCGTCCGCTATTGTTTTCGAACCTGCCAGGGCGGAAAGTTTCCCACCAATCAGCAACCAAACGGTTAAAACCGAGTGCGGCGATTGCCATATGGTGTTTTTTGCAGAGATGTTGCCTCGTCAGTCCTGGCTTAATATTCTCAATAATCTGGAGAACCACTACGGAGAGGATGCCAGCATTGATCCTGTATCCTTGAAAGAAATTACTGTCTTTCATACATCTCGTGCTTCTGATGTCCTGAATTCTCGAGGTGCCCATAAATGGCGTGAGGGCTTGAGAGCAGGCGATGTACCAGAACGTATCACCACGGCACCACGTTTTGTTCGCAAGCATAACGACAATGATTATAAGCGAATGTGGACAAAATTCAACTTAGTCTCAAATGCTGACTGCGTCGCCTGTCATAAGGATGCCAACAAAGGTCTTTTCGATGACGATGATTAAAACAAGTTTCTTATATACAGATGATCTCACGCCATACCGTGATGGAGAACAGTAATGTTTTGCTTTCAGAAATTACTCATTATGACTTTTGTATCGTTTTTATTAACGACGTCTGTCTCGATTGCCGATGAACGCTACAACCCCATTGATGATGTTGTTGTTTCAAAGGAATGCGGTACCTGTCATATGGCATTTCAACCACAAATGCTTCCCGAAAGGTCCTGGGAAGAAATTATGCTCAGATTATCAGATCACTTTGGGGAAGATGCGTCATTGGATTCCGTAACGGCAAACCGCATAAAATTATATTTGACGTCAAATGCGGCAGATTCCAGTTGGTGGGGCGGAAAATTCATGAGGGGGCTCAAGGACCACATGAGCCCTTTGCGCATAACCGAAACACCGCATTGGATTAGGGAGCACAATGAAGAAGTTCCTTCATGGGCCTGGAATGATCCCAGTGTAAAATCAAAGGCAAGCTGCATTGCATGCCATCCACGAGCCAATCGCGGAGACTATGATGACGACTGAGTATATTTAGTGTATCTGTTACAGCATGAGATATTCTCAGCAAGTAGGGTTGAACGAGTAAAAAATGCGAATAAAACATAAAAAGACATTTGAAGTTCAATCACTGATTATTTCCTTCCTGGTTATAGCTTTCTGCGAAGCTTTTTTTCTTCTTGATGTTGCCGCCGATATCCTTCAACTCGATATTTCAACTTCATGGATTGATCACAGCCTAATTGAACTAATTACGGCTTTTTCTTTGGCACCGGCTCTCGTTATTATTGGCTTGCGGATAAAGCGATTGCTTCAAGACCATCGTGAAGCCCAGAGTTTTGTTAAAGTTGCTTCCGGTGAATTGCTGACGGTCATTTTTGAGAAATTTGCTGAATGGCAATTTACACCATCAGAAAATGAAATTGCACTGTTTCTCATTAAAGGGCTTTCTGTTCAGGAAATAGCTGAATTAAGAAATACCCGCCCTGGAACTGTAAAAAGTCAAAGCAGCACCATTTACCATAAAGCCGGGGTAAAAGGCAGAAACGAACTCGTTGCATATTTTGTAGAAGATTTACTTGCCGGGAATGATGATGCAAATTGAGTGTAGTAGGTAACCAAAAGAACAGTAAATAAAATTAAGGGCACCTCGAATAATGCCTCATTTCGGTGATAGTAGTGTGAATCTGACTTTATGCTAAGCATTTTTGCCGAAAATCAATGGCTTTTCATCGCTTCAGCGGAGCATTGCCCTCTGAAACGCTATTTGAGACGGAGTCCGCCCCTGGATTCATTTACGGCGGTGCGGTAGCCAAGTGCTCCAATTGAACCAGACGACGCATGTTGTAGGCCAGATTCTTGAGCCCAATGTGGGTCTTGGCGCGAACGGCCCCGATGCTGCGGACCAGTGTTCCGCCCATATCGTTGCTTTG
>JABJOR010000357.1 GCA_018664265.1 Rhodospirillales bacterium | reverse complement strand
GTGATCAGGGCTCCAGAAAACAATGCCCCAAAATCCAGAGCTATAATGCTGGTAACGGGAATTAATGCATTCCGAAGGGCATGGCCCAAAAAAACACGTTTTTCATCCAATCCTTTAGCCCGGGCCGTTCGAATGTAATCCTGAGAGAGGGTTTCAAGCATGGCGGCGCGCATGTAACGGGTATGCCCACCAATGCTGGCAATCGTCAGGCTTGAAACAGGTAAAATCATATATTTTGCGACAGCCCACAATCCAGCATCATCGGAGGTCCCCATACCACCTGCTGGTAAAATACCAAAAAATACAGAGAAAACCATGATCAAAAGCAAGGCCAACCAGAAAGGTGGCACAGAAATTCCGGCAAAGGCCACAAGATTGATGGTGTAATCTTTTAAGGAATAAGGTTTAGATGCAGCCCATATACCTGCGCTTAATCCGATAACCAATGACAGAATCATACTTAAGCCAACAAGCACCAATGTATTTGTAAACGCCGGGCCAAGAACGGTAAAAACAGGTTTGGCATGCATTCTGGAAAACCCGAAATCACCGTTAAATGCCGCTACCAGCCAATTCAGGTAGCGCTCAGTAATTGGTAAATCAAGACCGTAGAGACTGCGCAAACGTTGTGCATCAAGGCTTGTCATATCCGGATCAGCACTAATCATCAAATCTATAGGATCGCCTGGCATTAATCCCATCAGACCATAGATAACAAAGGACATAACCAACAAAACAAGGAGAGATTGGAGGATACGATTAAAGGCATGATAGAACATGCTTAATGGCTCCAGTTCTCAATCCACAAAGTTGTCGGGTATTGATGACCTGTAGGCTCAACACCTTTTAGCCATTTCGGCAAGATGAAGGCGTTCGCTCTGAAAAACAGCGGGATCACCGGAACCTCATCAATATATATTTCTTGAATGCGACGCCAAAGTTGACGGCGTTTATCCTTGTTTAATTCGATCTCGATAGTATCAATCAAGAGATCCATTTCGGAATTTTGGAACCCCGGATAATTTTGACCAGAATAAGCATTCTGGACAGAAGGAATTTCTGCTGAATGCAGAGTGGTTCGCGGGACATTCTCTGGGGAGCTGATCCACGCGTACATTCCAAGTCCTGTATATTTTCGTTCTGTCAGTGTTTCACCAAAAAACACCCTGGCGGGCTGATTAATGATGCGAACTTCAATACCTTGCTTTTTCCACTGGCTCTGAAGGACCTGTTGCACCAACTCCCGTGTTCTATTTCCGGCTGTCGTCATAAATTCAAGAATGAGTTTATCGCTTTTGGTATTTTGCCGAACGCCTTGCTTCAGTGTGGTCCACCCTGCATCAGCCAATAGTTGCGCAGCCTTTTTGGGATTGTATTCAAGCACGGGGATATTATCAGCATACATTTCATCAAGCGGATTAATGCTATTGTTGGCAACGGGTTGGCGACCCGCAAACAGTTGTTTGCTGATGGCTGATCTGTCAATGGAGTAAACCAAAGCACGGCGCACACGAACGTCATCCAGGATCGGATTATCCAGATTTAGATCAATATGCTCATAGATCAGGCCGGACTTATAGAGAACCTGGAAATCAGTCTTATGACGCTTATCAAAGGCTAAAGCCTGATCAATGCTGAGCCCGACTTCACCAGCAATCATGTCAATTCCACCGGATATTAAATTGGCTTCTAGGGCCGCCGTATTCTCAACAACGCGAACTGTGATTTTTTTGAAAGCGGGTGGATTACCCCACCAGAGAGGGTTTTTAACCAAAACCACGTGGGAGCCTGCAACAATTTTATCAATAACATAAGGGCCATTATAGAGGCCTTCATTCATGGTATCGGTGTCATAGGATGTTCGATTGCGATAATGCTCTGGTTCTTTGAATTTAATACGTTCCAAATGTTCCGGTAATAAATTAAAGTTGCCAATGTTGTTATAATCAAACGTCACTCGATCGATATGCAATGTGAATGTTTTTTCATCAACAGCGTCAATTTTATAAATTCTTTGAAATTGCTCTGAACCACCTATTCCTGATTTTGGGTGACGCCCGACCGTCCATGAGAAAATGATATCACGGGATGTAACAGGCACCCCGTCTCCCCATATGGCATTTGGCTGTATAGTATAGGTGACTGCTATTCCATTGCCTCCGTTGGGCGTTTTTTCCCGTACGGCGAGCCCGTTTTCAATGGTTGGTAATTTTGTGCATAACATACATATTAAATTCCAGTCCTTGTCATAGACGGTGACAGGGCGTCTGGTCATAGCCAAAATATAGGTTTTCGCCATCATCGCATTTATTGTGGGGTGGAATGTTGACGGAAATTGGGTAATTCCTATTGTCAGGTTATCATTATTGTCATTATTGTCATCATTGGCTTTTGCCATACCTGAGAATAAGCAACAAAAAACAAACAAAATAAGCACGCTGGCCTTGGTTCTTATGGATTTATTGAGTTTCATCGCTTAGTTACTTTCTAATTTATTTTTACCACTTTTTTTTTTGGCTTTTGAATTTGGTCTGAATATGATTATCTTAACCATAGTGTAATGGTTTTAAATTAATAATAACAATAAGATGTAGATTTCTATTCTGTAAATTATTGCGATTTTTATAATTAAGTTAGGGGCTGTACCAGATAACTAGTTCAAATTACCTTTAACCCACTGTCTTAGTTGCGTTAATTGAGATGACGGGTCACTGTTGTTAAAACGCCACTCACATTCCTTCAAAAATAGCCCGAAATGCTGTTTCAGAACACCATTAAATTTGCGCATATGGCGCTTAGCCTGGTTCCAGAAATTCTCAATGCCATTAATATGATTAGCCTTGTCTGCAAACAGTTTAGAATGGTTGATACGGAAGTGCTTGAAGTCAGAAACATCCAGTACGTTATACCCTCGCCAGCAATCAGAATAGACAATACTATCAGGCACGACTTTGCGCTCAATGATGGGGTATAACGTTGCTGACGAAGCATCAGGAATAACCTTCGTGTAGACCTTCCCGCCACGCTTTAAAAGACCAAATACCGGGACTTTCCCGGCTGCACCCCGACCACGCTTTCCTTTGCGCTTGCCGCCAAAGTAACTTTCATCAACTTCGATCTCACCACTGAAAACTGCAACGGCCTCCTGCTCAAGATGATAAGCGATGATCTCCCGCAACCGATGGAAATAATAGGCGCCGGTTTTAAAGTTTACGCCAACAAGTGAAGCCGCACATCTGGCTGTCGTTCCGGCCACAAAATACTCCTGCAAACGATCTTGTTTACCCTTGCTGAGCCGACTCTTCCTCATAATCTCCATGATAACACCTAATTGGCATTATCTGGTACAGCCCTTCAATTTTATGTTTTTTGGTGCATAATGGTTCTGTCAAAGGAACTTGCATTCACCAGGACACACAGTGGCCACAGAAAAACCGCGCATCCTATTCGTCGATGACGAGACAAAAATTCTGGAAGCTCTCGGACGGTCGCTCCGAGAGAAACGTCATGATTGGAATATGGCGTTTATCGATTCCGCTGAGGCCGCATTGCGTGAGGCCCGGAACCCCCATGCCGACGTCTTGGTAACAGACTTGGCGATGCCTGGCATGTCGGGGCTGGAACTGGTCCGGGGCATGAACGAAACCTCGCCGGAAACCAAGTGCATCATCCTCACCGGCACGGGTGATCTTCAAACAGCAGCCGAAATCATCAACACGGTGCGTGTCTTTCGTTTCTATACCAAACCCTGCGAGACGGGTGTGCTGGTCGATGGTATTGTTGCGGCGCTGGTGGACGGGGCCTCCTCGTCTATATCTGAACCTACTTCTCAATTTGGTTTTGGCCCTGGCCCCGGAAACATCGTACTCGACAAACTTTCTACCGGCGTCCTACTGGTTACCCGAAAGGGAGAGGTCGTCTATATGAATCAGTCCGCTGCAGAAATTGTTGCGGCTGCCGACAGTTTGTCAATCGGACACGATCAAATTCTTAGGGCATCGACCAGCGAGGAAACCGGAAGATTACGGGAGGCCTGCGTTCATCTGGGCGGCACGTCGAACGATAGCGATATCGTGGCCCTGTCCGTTGAGCGCCCGTCAATGCGTGAGGCCCTGAAATTGATCTTCGCGCCATTGGAAAATTCCCAGCAGGATCCGGAAGGGAATGTCATCATCTTCATCGCGGATCCCGAAAAAAACGCGTTACCAACGGCTGAAATAATCGCTCGGTTTTTCGGCCTGACGCCGACAGAGAGCCGGCTTGCCCGGGTGCTGATCGGCGGGCAACGAACCGAAGAGATCGCGGTTTCCATGGGGATTACGATCTCGTCGGCTCGGACGTACCTCAAGAGGATCATGGAAAAGACGGGAACCAATCGGCAAGTGGATTTGGTCAGGCTACTGTTGAGCACGCCGCAAATTATTTGCCAACCCCAGGAAGATACCCGTCCGCGCTGAACCTGGCCTAGTCCCCACGAACGCCCATTCTCCTTTGTCCCAATATGGGGATATCCGACCGTGGCCTTTTGCCCGAAATTACCGGGACCGGATAGATAAGGGAACCACGCCATGGACACCACACTCAGCATTATGTTCGTAGATGACGACCTCCCCGTAT
>JABJOR010000356.1 GCA_018664265.1 Rhodospirillales bacterium | reverse complement strand
TGCGACTGTATCCACATCAAATCCGTCAAAGGCTTCAAAGGTGGTCTTGCGTTTTTTGAGCACGATCTCCCATGACAGGCCAGCTTGAAAAATTTCAAGCGCCAATCGTTCAAGCAGAACACTCTCGTCATCTACTGGAAAGCCATATTCATGGTCATGGTAATACTGATGCACGGGGTGATCTGCAGCAAAGTCACAATAAGAACTCATGGTTATCCCTCTTGCACTGGTTGGCGAAAATTAATCAGGCCGTAATCAAAGGCAAAGTAGAAAGCTGCAAAAACCACCAATGAGATAACGGTCGTTATCAACACTTTCTTGAGCATCATGGGTTTGGCAGGCGCACCAGCGTCCTGGCCTTCTTCAATATTTTCAGAATCAATTTTTGCTCTGGCGCCAAATGGCAAAACCATGAATAAAATGAGCCACCAGATAATCACATAAATTGCGAGTCCGCTTGTAAATGACATGTTCGTTTATGCCTGTTCCAGCTCGACTAAAGTACCGCAGAAATCTTTTGGGTGTAGGAACAAGACCGGCTTACCGTGTGCGCCGATTTTTGGCTCGCCACTGCCCAGAACCCGAGCACCGTTTTCAACCAGTTTGTCGCGTGCAACCATAATATCGTCAACCTCGTAGCACACATGGTGCATACCACCACTTGGGTTTTTTTCCAGGAACGCAGCAATGGGTGAGTTCTCACCCAAAGGATACAGCAGTTCTATTTTAGTGTTAGGCAATTCGACAAAGACTGTTGTGACGCCGTGATCAGGCTCGTCCTTGGGGGCTGATACATTGCCACCCAATGTGTCACGGTAAGTGGCAACGGCTGCATCAAGGTCTGCAACGGCGATGGCAACATGGTTTAAACGACCAATCATTTTTTCTTCTCTCAAATTCAGACACGCACCAGATGGATATGTGTCACAGGTTTTTTATCAAATTCTTTCTTGTAGAAACGCCGCATGGCGATACGAATGGCACTGGTAATTGCATCATCATCCCTGCGGTCCTTCTTTGGCAAATTTTCTAATGCATTGGCTATGGCATCGATGATGGCATTTTCCAATTCAATTTCATCTTCGTCCAGCAATCCGGTATCTGTAATTTGTGGCTCATCAAACAGTTCGGCATTACCATCGATCACAACCGTGGCGACAACAAAGCCGCTATAGAGTGCCTTGCGGCGGTTTCGGATCAGCTTGCCATCAATTGGCACCAGACGTTTACCTTCCAGCGCCAAACGCCCGGAAGGTACAAGATCAATAATTTCTGCACCAGTTTTGGTAATGGAAATCATACTGCCGTTTTGTGGAACCACGGTTGTCTTGACCTGGCACTCATGGGCCAGTGCGGCGTGTTCGATCATATGTCTTGCTTCACCATGGACCGGAATGGCGATTTGTGGACGGACGAGTTGGTACATTTGTGTAAGCTCATCACGTGCCGGATGGCCCGAGACATGAACAAAATCGTCCTGCCAATCGATAATCTTGATACCGCGTTTGGACAACGTGTTTTGCAGTTGGGAAATTGAAACTTCATTTCCGGGTATAACGCGCGAGGAGAAAATAACTGTGTCGCCTTCATCGAGGCTTACACGCGGATGGTCGCCGCTTGCAATTCGTGACAAAGCGGCGCGTGGCTCGCCTTGCGACCCGGTACAGATTAAAAGCATTTTATCACGGGGCAGATACCCGGCGTCTTCCTCATACAAGAACACCATGTCTTCGGGGATGTAGCCAGTCTCGCGTGCTGCTTCGATCATGTTGCGCATGGATCGCCCGGATATAACCACGTCACGTTCATTGTTGTGTGCGGCCTCTGCCACAGTTTTAAGACGGGCTATGTTGGATGAGAAGCACGACACCGCTACTCTGTTCTTACACGATGCTATGATACGTGTTAGGGATTCCTGTAAGTCCCCTTCTGATCCAGAGTCGCCCGGTGAAAATACATTGGTGGAATCGCACACCATGGCGAGGACTTTGGCATCGCCTAACTCGCGCAAGCGATCAATATCAGCAGCATCACCAACCACTGGATCAGGATCAAACTTCCAGTCACCAGTATGGAGGACCATGCCGTATGGTGTGGTAATTGCGAGTGCATTGGGTTCCGGAATGGAATGGGTCAGGGAAACCAGTTCCAGATCAAAAGGCCCAACGGAGAACGTGCCGCCTAGCTCGATAACATGGATCGGTACATCCTTGCCCCAGGAAACTTCTCTGAGCTTTCGTTTAAGTACAGAGGCCGTAAAGGGCGTGGCATATATCGGGCACTTTAGCCGGGGCCATAGATACGGAACGGCGCCAAGGTGGTCTTCATGGGCATGGGTTAAAACTAGGGCGATCAGATCATCGCGATATTCTTCGATAAAGGCCGGATCGGGCATGATGATATCGACCGCAGGCATTCCCGGATCGGCAAAGGTTACGCCTAAATCCACCATCATCCATTGCGCGTTATCTTCCTGACCCCAACCGTAAAGGTTCAGGTTCATGCCTATTTCACCAGCTCCACCCAAAGGCAGAAACAGCAGCTTATCATCTTTGGTTGATGTCATGTATTGTCTTCTCGTTTTGCATTGCGGCGGTGTATTTCTAAAAGCCCCTTCATGGTGATATCCACATCCATGACATCAAAAACTTCCGTGGCATCATCAAACAACGGTGCCAGACCGCCAGTAACAATGACCTTCATATCCTGACGACCATGTTC
>JABJOR010000355.1 GCA_018664265.1 Rhodospirillales bacterium | reverse complement strand
CTATTGATCCTGTTTCATTATGCTGTTTTACAATACGGACCGCTGAACTTGCACTTACTTGATAGTGCAAGGCTGTCTTTCGGCGGGAAACACCTGTTGCATCCATATCAACGATGCGACGCCGTAAATCTTCTGATAAAGCCATGAAATATCCTCCTGACTCCTTGAATCAGAAGTATCTCGACAGGTAAAGCTAATTTGATTCAGTTGTTAGCGGAAATGCTCTAGCGTCACCCAGAGCAAACAAGCACGGACGATCTAGTCTAGGTCCTGCAAAGATTTCTTAATGAGCTGAGCTTTATCTCTTGCATAGAACACTATTTGAGTATCCTCTTTCATGATGTGTTTAAAGAGCCAATTTTGCAGGAACCACCATAAATCACTAAGGTCTTGCATAGACGTGCCAGCACGCCATCCCGCAACATGCTCCGTAATCTGGGTGAGAAGTTCCTGATGTTGTTTGCGGTGTTCTTCATGATTAGGGTATTCACAAACGTCCATAATCGCTTCTTCTCGTTGGAAGTGATGCTTCGTGGAATCAATAAATTCATCAACGCGTTGATTTAACTCATCCCTATCAATCGAAGGATTCATAATTTTATTCAAGAGTGAAACAAGAGTGTGATGATCGCTGTCTATTTCATCAATGCCAACTTTCATGGCAGAAGACCAAATTAATACATTGTGATTTGAGGCCAAAGGAAGTTCTATCCAGAATGTGCTACCCACGCCTTCTTCACTGTCAAATCCAATACGCCCGGCCATTCGCTCGATAAGTAATTTGGTCACCGTCAGACCAATGCCTGTGCCCTCTTTTGCTACTGTTGGATCGCCATTGAGGCGATGAAACATCTGAAACATGCCAGCGAAATCTCGCTTGGCAATTCCAAGGCCGGTATCCGTCACAGAGATCCGCAAAAAACCATCCTCGGTTTCTTGACCATTCAGGGTTACCACGCCGCCATCCTTGTTATATTTTACTGCATTCGAGATCAGGTTAAGCAGGCATTGCTTAAAGCGCATACTATCGGTTTGAAGCATGACTGATGCAGCATCGCTAAATTTATCAACAACTGTTATGTTGCGCGCATTGCCAAGTGATGCCGACATTAAAACGGCATCGGCAACAATTTCAGCACTATCAATCTGCTCTAGCGTCAGAGATAGATGATCGGCTTCGATCTTCGATAAATCAAGAACATCATTGATAAGCTCAAGCAGATGATTACCACCTTCGATAATATGGCTGACATGATTATTTTGAATTTCAGAGAGATTGGTTCTGGGGTCATACTGCATCATCTGTGCAAATCCCAATACAGCATTCATCGGTGTTCGCAATTCATGACTCATGGAAGCAAGAAATTCTGATTTGGCCTTGCTGGCTTTTTCTGCCTGATCTCTGGCTTCTAGGAGCTGTTCTTCTGCCTGAATAAATTGGTCAATGTCGGTATGTACACCAATGACCCGAGTAGGTGATCCATCCTTGTCTCTTTCGACGATTTTAGCCCGCGCCATAAGCCACATCCAGCTGTCATCCTTGCGTCGAAACCTGAATTTCGGGCTATAGACATCTGTACGGCCAGACATAAATTCTTCGACATCTTTAAAAACCTGGGAAAGATCATCAGGATGAACCCGGCTGGACCAGCTTTCAAAATTCATTGGAAAATCGCCAGGATCATACCCAGCAATGGTGTAATAACTAGGCGCGAAATAGACAACACTGGTTGTTACATCCCAGTCATAAACACCGTCACCAATTGCTTCCATGGCTTGGGCATATCGGAATTCATTTTCTGGGGACATAATGCTATTACTTATTCAATATATGGTGTAGCACTAAAAATAGTATAGGAACTTATCCTATTGTAAACAACTTCAGTCAAATGATCCTAATTTTAGGCAGTTTTTCACAAAAAAAGGGCCTGGGGAAACTGCCAAGCCCCTTATATCTTTTTAAAACTCTTTAGGGCGTATCAGCAAAAACCCGATCCGGCGGACGGTGACCGTCGGCGAAGGTTTTGATGTTGATCAAGACTTTTTCGCCCATATCAATGCGGCCTTCCACGGTGGCAGAGCCCATGTGCGGCAGCAAGACAACATTGTCGAGCTCTAGCAATTTCGGGTTCACTGCGGGTTCGTGCTCAAACACATCAAGGCCAGCACCGGCGATATCGCCCGATCGCAACATGCGGGTAAGAGCGTTCTCGTCAACGATTTCACCACGCGCTGTGTTTACCAGATAGGTCTGGGGTTGCAGCATTTTCAGACGGCGAGCAGACAACAAATGATAGGTCGCCGGGGTATGTGGGCAGTTGATGGAAATAATATCCATACGGGCCAGCATCTGATCGAGGCTTTCCCAGTAAGTTGCCTCCAACTCGTTCTCGATATCTTCATGGAGCTGATGGCGGTTGTGATAATGCACAGACAGTCCAAAGCCTCGCGCACGACGGGCGACGGCCTGACCAATACGGCCCATGCCAACAATGCCGAGACGCTTGCCAAAAATACGGTGT
>JABJOR010000354.1 GCA_018664265.1 Rhodospirillales bacterium | reverse complement strand
TGACAACAGGCTTCCCGTTTGCAGCACTATTATTGTTGATGTGCGTGGGTATCTGGAAGGGCTTGCGTTCAGAAATGAACGAATAAGCGAAACCCTAACTTTTGAGACAAACAAGATCGCCCCTGAGACTTTCCTCTCAGGGGCGATTTCGTTTAACTAAACAAGTAAGATTTATACCAGAGTCTTCTCAAACGCCTCAATCCGTCTGGCCGCTTCATCCAGAAGATCGTCGCTTGCGCCCATGTTGATACGCAGAAACCCTTTGGCGCTGGGGCCAAAGGCGTCGGCTGGCAAGGTGGATATGCCCTGATCATCAAGCAATTTATGGGCATAGTCATAGGCGCTTAAGCCTGTGGCTCGCACATCCAGCATAGCAAACATGCCACCTTCGGGCATACGACAAGCAAGCCCTGGAAGGTTGTTCAGGAAATTGCAAAATCTTTCGCGGCGATTCGTATAGGCAACTTTCATCTCGGCGATACCTTCCGGGATTTCTTCTATGGCAACAATGGCGGCGTCCTGAATAAATGTGGATGTGCCATAGGTTGAACACAAACCGAGGCGGTCCATATGTTCTGCCAGCTCTTCCGGCACAATCGCCCAGCCCAAGCGCCACCCGGCCATTGCATGGGATTTGGACAGGCTGCTAATCGCGATTGTACGCTCGCGCATTCCCGGCAGGGAAATGGCTGAGAAATGCTCGTTCTCATAGGTCAGATCGCCATAGACTTCATCGGACACCAACCACAGGTCATGCTTCTTGCAAAGTTCTGCAATAGCTTCCAATTCCGTGCGGGTATAAACCGCCCCCGTGGGGTTGTTCGGGGTCGCCAGAAAAATTGCCTGTGTTTTATCGGTAATGGCACCTGCAATGTCTTCAATGGTGGGATGAAAATTGTTCTCGGCGCGTGATTCAACGGAAATCAGGTTCGCCCCGGTTCCTTCAATGGTTGCCGGGTATGTCACATACATGGGCTCAGGCACGATCACCTCACAGCCAGGATCGAGCAAACATTGCGCCACATTATAAAGTGCATTTTGCGCACCTTGGGTGACGACGACCTGATCGGGTGTGATTTCCACCCCGGATTTACGCGCCTGTCGTTTGGCAATAGCCTCACGCAGGGGCTGAATTCCGGTGATATTTGCATAATTTGTCCGACCACGTTTCAGGGCTGCATAGGCTTCTTCAATGACAACATCGGGGGATTCAAAATCTGTGTCGCCGATGGACAGCATAATAATGTCCTGACCTTCGCTTTTGCGCTGGGCAGCAATAACGTAAAGTCCCCAAGCATCAGCGGCTTCACCAGCCAAACGATCAACCCGATCTGCGTATTTCATCAAACCAAATCCTTATTCAATAACATTAACCCGGTAGTCTCCGACCATACCCGGGGAAGATTTTGTGGACTGTATAGACACATTTTCAAAATTTCCATAGTCATTTTGAGTTATTGCCAACAATAAAATTGCATTCCACACTCCAAGCTGTGCATTAAGGTCAGGTTATAACCCGAAAGGCTCACCGTGCCCGTCCGCTGGATCAAGTCACTCCCTACGTTTGTTCAGGCCGTTGTCATTATATTATCAGCGCTGTTCCTGTTCGACATCATGGGCGCCATCATCAAGCATCTGGGCGGACGCTATCCGGCCCAACAGCTTTCTGTGCTGCGCAATGTCTTTGGCCTGATTCCCAGTATCATTGTCTTATTGTTGTCGAGTGAATGGCACAGTGCAGGGCGTCCGATGATTATCCGCAATTGGAAACTGGGTCTGTTTCGGGGCGGCATTATCACCTTTGCCCAATTTAGTTATTATTCGGCCCTCATGCATATGGAATTTGCCACCGTCAACACACTGGCGTTCATAAGCCCGATGTTTGTCACTGCCCTCAGCGTGCCGTTGCTGGGCTTGCGTGTTGGGAAGTGGCGCTGGATTGCTGTTGCTCTGGGCTTTGTCGGCGTTGTCTGGATCATGCGGCCCGGTTCCAGCGTCTTTACCCTCTACGCCATATTGCCGCTCTGCGCCGCATTATTTTATGCCATAAACAGTGTTACTGTACGCATGTTCGATACAGACGTACCAACCGCCACTATAAATCTTTATTCCACCTTTGGTGCTTTAGTGGGCTCAACAATATTGATGAGTTCAACGAGTGGATTCATACCCGTCGCATCAACCGAAGACTGGATGTGGATTTTTGCTATGGGCGCGGTTGGTGGGTGTGCGGTGCTGTTGCTGATCACAGCGTATCGTTTGACATCACCGGGCAATCTGGCACCGTTTGAATACTTCGGCATCCCGTTCTCGTTCGCCATCGGCTGGTATATCTTTGGCGAAGCCCCGTTCGACACCTTGTTCCCGGGCGCGTTGCTGATCATCGGCGGTGGATTGCTTATCGTCTGGCGGGAGCGACGAAAGAAAAAAGAGGCGGAGGAAGAGAGCGGAGCTTAATTCACCTTACGGGATTTAGAAGCCCGTGCAGCGGCGCATTGGGCGCGGAAATGTTCACTGAACGGATCGACAGGGCCGAAGCGGTCGGGGCGGAATGTGGTGATATCAAAGACTGGTTGCTGACTCAAAGCCAGATCGGCGATGACGTCACCAATACCCGCCGAAAGCGTTATTCCAGAGCCGCAAGCACCAGACGCTGCCAGGAAGCCATCAATACCGGGGACAGGCCCCAACACTATTTCGCCGTCCGGTGTATAGGACGACAGCCCACACACGTAACTGGAAAACTGTGCCTGCATGATACCGGGGAAGAATTGCGCTACGGCCTCGGACGCATCGGCGAGAAGATCCCAGTGTTCTTCACCTTTTGTGGGTGAAAATGCGGCGGGGTCTTTGGGCAAATCATGCGCATCAAAAGTAGCCGATTGCGGCTCCTGAATACCAAGCACCAGTCCGCCGACCTCTGGCCGGGTGAAGGCAGATACATCGGGAAGAATTGTCATGGGATGTTCACCACCATAGCTTTCGTTCGGTTCTGTCATCCAGTAATGGCTGCGCACTGGGGCCATGGGCAGCGGATATCCAACGCGTTCAGAAAAGATTGCGGCCCAGACACCACAGGCATCAATTACAGTATTGCAGAAAACCTGCCCGGCGTCGGTCATGACACCGACAACCTTATCACCCTCCGTCAAAACGTCTGTGACTTCCGTGCGCGGGCGAACGATCACACCACGGGCCTGGGCTGCGCGAATGTAGGCCATACTCAAAAGGTAGGGGTCAACATAACCGTCCGTCGGAAGGAAAACAGCTTTAAGAATCGGCGACGGGTCTAGCCACGGGGCCATTGCTGCGGCCTCGACCCCGTCCAGCCAATCATACGGAATATCATTTTTCTCGGCGTCCGCTGTCATGGCGTCCAGCTCAAGGGCGCGTTCGCTTGAGGCTGCAATGCGCAGGCTGCCGACATCATGGTATCCGACACTTTCGCCCAGCTCCTCTACAAGAAGCGGGATAGTGTCGCGAGTTAGCTTGGCGAGCGGAGTTTTGGCAAATTTGGTGGAGGCCTGAATTATCAGCCCGGCTGCGCGACTTGATGCGGCACTGGCCAGTTCATTGCGTTCAAGAAGTAATATGGAACCCGCGTTTTTACATGATAAGTGCCATGCAATAGACGCGCCGAGTATACCGCCACCGACAATGACATGATCAAAGCTTTCCACGCATCTCTCACAGTTTGGAAAAATTACGACACCAGACTGATACTCTGGTTATTCGTCGCAATCAACCCAGACGTTTTTTGACATGGGAACGGACTGGCATAACAGGACGTAGCCTTTTTCAAGATCGCGCTTGGACAGGACTTTGTTTGAGTGCATCTCCACTTCGCCGTCCTTCATCAGCACCATGCAGGAGCCGCACTTTCCATTCTTGCAGGAATGTGCGGGGTCCAGCCCGGCAGACAGCATGGATTCCAACAGAGTTTGGTCAGGCTCATAAACTACATCGTGATCATCAAAATCCAGTGTTGCGCGAAAGCCTGTTACATCCGAAGGGGCCTTTGTTTTCACATCACTGGAGGAAGCATCTTCCAATGTGGTGAACCGTTCAATGTGGATTTCACTATCTTTGACACCGAAGTCCGCCAAGGCATCTTCAACGATATCCATAAACGGTCCGGGGCCACAAACATAATGTTCCGCATCACCGCACTGGGGTTTGATGATATCCGGGTTTACAAATCCGGAGTCTGAATCAAGGTGATGGTGACAGCGTAAAATATCGGAGTGCTGATTACAAAGCGCGTCCAGTTCCTGATGAAAAATCACGTTTTCTTTGTCACGGTTGGCATAAAACAAGCGGATAGATTTTGCGCCACCCGCAAGGGTGCTTTTGATGATAGATAGAACAGGTGTAATACCGCTTCCAGCGGCAAACAATGCCAAAGGCTTGTCGTTACCCTTAAGCACAAATCGGCCACTGGGTGCGGCCACATCAATCACATCCCCCGCCTTTACAGTATCATTGAACCAGTTGGATACGCGTCCGCCTTGTTCACGTTTTACAGTGACCTTCATGTGTTCGCTGGTTTCCGGTGCACTTGACAGGGAATAGCAACGATCTAAGAATCCGTCTTCCGCGTCATTCCATGGCACACGGAATGTCAGAAACTGCCCAGCTTTATAGTGAAAGTGCTCGGCACTATCAGCCTGTGGTTCCAGCACAAATGAACGAGCAGAGTCTGTCTCGTCGATGACATCAAGAACGGTAAGGGGATAAAACTTCATGGCTTTAATCGAGCAGGCAAATCTCGTCCCCGGTTTTTACTGCCCCTTCTTTAAGGACTGCTGCAAAAACACCGGCATTGTTATCATGTTTTCGGCTGATGTATTTCAGTATCTTGGGGCTGGTTTCTGCTGTATCGGGATCAATGGTGATTGATTTACAGCGCGGGTCAGGCTCGATGATCATAACTTCAAGTCGCTCGCCGATTTTCAGTCGCCTGTTGATCAGCGTATCCTCATAAAACCCGCCTTCGGTGTCCCAATCCGCATAGAAGTTGGCTCTGAACCGACGCTTGTCCAATTCCATGTTCATTTCACTGGCAAGCTGCTTAACTGTTTGCAGGGAAAACAGAGACAACGGACGGCAATCAACTGTATTTTTTTGTGTGTAATAGAGGGACAGATCGCCTTCGGACTTATCTTTCAACCCTTCCAGAAACGCCGGAGAATCAACATCAATTGTTTTACCTTCGGGCGTCACAATTTCCACTGCAAATCTATCGTCCAACGGATAAGGCGGATTGAGAGCTTCCTCATAGGTCGCTTCCAGTGCGGGTGGCAACAGCGTGTCTTGATGGTTTTTGAACCGAGGCGTGTACAGAACAAATTCTTCGTGCTCACGGTTTGTGTGCCAGGGAAATTCAGGTATGGCGTCTGTGGAGGAAACAGCATAAACCCGATCGCCCATAAGCCCCGTATAAGCCGCATAAATTTCTTCGACTTCTTCCCCGCGCATGCTTTTGACCGGATAGCGCCAGACACTTTCAAGCTTGCCTATTCTTTTCATTTTTATCCCTCTTTTAACCATGCTGTAACTGATAGCGCGTTCGATTGAACGGGACGCCATCAGGGTCTATTTTTGTATCAAATTCGCGAGCATAACGATGGCCTTCATAAACTGCTGCCGCAATAATCGATGGCCCGAAGCAGTCTCCAATACGGCGGACAGGAATTTTCCCCTTCAACGCATCAAACAATTCATCGCGCGGTAGACGTGCGGTTATAGAGACAACACTGCCATCACGCTTGTTGGCTTCCCCGGTCAAATTATTGGTCAGTTCATGCCAGCCTTCACCCATAGCACTCAGTTGCTGGCGAGGAAGAATTTCGACACCAGCACTTACCATGCGAGCCTCAATGTGGCCTTGTTCCAGCGTATACTCGGTCCAGCTTGCAATTTGAGAACCAGACGTCGCCAGCGTGACCTGGTAGCCTTCGATTGCCAGCAATTCCGCAACTACACTGCCCATGTAGTAATGATCATCGTCATAAACTGTCACGACACTGCCGGGTGTTGCAGGGCGTTTGCCATCCATGATGTCATCTGGTGTTAAGGCACCCGCACCCGGCACAGGAAACCTGTTTGCCCGGCCAACGCCATCGCTGCGCCAAATAGCACCTGTTGCGAGAGCCACATGATCAGCGCCAAACTCGAGAATTTGTTCAGCCGTCATTTCGCTTTCCAGATACATTTCCACATTGGTCATGCCCTGAATTTGACCAAGCCGGTAATCCCTGACCCGCGCCCATTCAGCAAGGCCCGGCAAGCGGCTTTCACGGGTAATCCGGCCGCCCGGCTCGGAACGTGCTTCGGCCAACGTTACCTGATAGCCACGTTTACCCAAGCTGTGAGCGGCTTCGAGACCTGCGGGGCCAGCGCCCACAACAAGAATGTGCGATTCTGATTCTTTTGCGGCAATCTTTTCCGGGTGCCAGCCTTTACGCCACTCTTCCCCCATGGTGGGGTTTTGTGTGCAGCGGCTTGGCGCAGACAGGTTGTTCCAGGCGGCACAAATATTACAGCCAATGCACTCACGAATATCTTCAGGTCGGCCTTCTTTAATCTTGTTCGGCAGGAACGGATCAGCAATAGATGGACGGGCAGCGCCAATCAGGTCCACCAGCCCGCGACGAATTGCCGAGACCATTGTATCGGGAGAGGTATAGCGCCCGACGGTGGAAACCGGCTTGCTGGTTACTTGTTTAACGAAGGCGATGTAGTCTTCCTGATAGCCTTCCGGGGCAAACCGAGAGGTCATGGAATCGTTTTCCCAGTCGCTGACGTTGACGTCCCACATATCGGGAAGCTCGGCGATCATCTCAACCGCTTCCTTGCCCTCACCAGCCCATTCCAATCCGTCCTTGCCCATCATTTCATCTACGGCAAAGCGAACCACCACAGCCATGGTGTCGCCCACGGATTCCTTGGTATCTTCAATCAACTCGCGAAACAGACGCAGGCGGTTTTCAAGTGATCCGCCATATTCATCGACGCGCTGATTGTTCTCGCGGGTCAGAAAATGGCTGGGCACGGTGCCATCATGCCCGGCGTAGACAACGACAATATCAAATCCGGCCTTGCGTGCACGAAGAGCTGCCTTGCGGTGCCAGCGACGGTAATCCCGAATATCGCTTAATCCCATGGCACGTGCCTGGATAGGGTGATTATGCAAACTTACAGGACGATGTTCCGGCCCAATTGGCGTTTCACGGCTATAAAGACAGCCTGTGCCCTGACCGTTATGAACCAGTTCAATTCCAGCAAGCGAACCATGCTCATGCACCGCGTTCACCATCTCGGACAGATACGGCACATCGCCATCATCCCACATGCTGGTCTCGGTAAAAGGTTGCACGTCTCCGGTTGGATGGAAGTCACACTGCTCCGTGGTGATAATCCCCCAACCACCTTCGGCCTTCATGCCCCGCATGTCGATCATACTATCCGGAAACATCCGCCCCATGCCATTACAATGCGGAACCTGATAGAACCTGTTTGGCGCCGTTACCGGGCCAATTTTAATGGGTTCAAAAAGAATGTCATAACGTGGATCACGGGTCATAGCACATCATCCTCAATCTAGAATTTTAACAGAGAACAATCATAAGGGACCGATACTTGGCACAACAATGCCCTGAATGAGACAGAGCAATGCTGGCCAGAAATACCGTTCTGAATTTGTTCAGCCTTCTTCAAAAAACACCCGATCATGTTTCAGTGGATTATCGCGGTCGATTTCCACATCCAGTTCACGAGCATATTTGTGGCCTGAATGAGTTGCTGCGGCAATAATGGCAGGTGCTTCACAGTCACCAATGCGCTTGAGGGTTTTTGGTGCCCCTTCTGCACCAGCTTCCATTTTTTCCAAAACCGCATGATAGAGATCATCATTCGGCATGCGTGACGTAACCAAAACAATAGCTTCACAATCGATGGCTTTTTCACGACCCGTGTATTCACAACTGATCGTAGCCTTGCTGCCATCACAGGATTTCAGGCCGTGGGCTGTAATGATCTCTACGCCCATTTTCATTAATTTGGTTTTCGCCCGCCAGCGATCCTGAGTGAAACCACCCCATTCTGACATGATATCAGATGGTGTCACCAGAGTAACAGGGACACCCGTGGCACGGATGGCTTCAGCCATGATGGAGCCCATATAATAATGGTCATCATCAAAAATCACCGTCGGTCCGGTTGGAATTTTACCCGCCATAATATCGTCAGGTGTGTAAATTTTATCCGCAGGGCCAAGATTAGCTATGCCGCCACGGTTGGCATTGCCAAACCCATCACTGCGCCAATGCGAGCCCGTCGCCATAACAACATGATCGGCGGCAACTTCAAGGACATGTTCAGCGTCCATTTCGCTTTCACGGAAGACTTCAACGTTGTCCAGTTTATCAAGCTGCTGTACCCGGTAATTGCGCACCCGAGCCCATTCCGACAAACCAGGCATTTTGGATTCTTTATTAATACGTCCACCAAGATCACGGGTTGCTTCGGCGAGCATCACATCATAACCGCGCTTGCCAAGAGCTTGTGCACATTCCAGCCCGGCAGGTCCGGCACCCACGATGAGAATACTGTCATCTGAACCTTTTTCATTCATGGTTTCTGGATGCCAGCCACGCCGCCATTCTTCACTCATGGCCGGGTTCTGGGTACAACGAATGGGAACGCCCTTGCCATCACCGATGTAGCAGACGTTGCAGCCGATACATTCACGAATATCGTCCACACGGCCTTCTTCGATCTTTTTAGGCAGGAACGGGTCCGCAATAGACGGACGCGCAGCACCAATAAAATCGATAACTCCGCGTTTGATCTGAGACGCCATAGTATCGGGCGAGGTAAAGCGTCCTACCGTTACAACAGGTTTGGTTGTAATGGACTTGATGAAGTCTACATAGGGCTCTAGTGAGCCTTCCTGAACAAAACGCGACAAGCCCATTTCAAGGGTGTAATCATTGACGTTGATATCCCACAGATCGGGAATTTCGCCAAGAATTTCAAACATTTCACGGGTTTCACCGGGCATGGGAACGCCATCACCTCCACCGTGACCGCCATTGGTTTCCGAAGAAAACCGACAGGCAACCGCACAGGTATCACCAACAGCGTCCTTGGTGTCTTCCAATATTTCACGGATCAGGCGCACACGATTTTCAATGGACCCACCATATTCATCGGTTCTGGGGTTCAGTGTCTTGGACATAAAATGTGACAGCAGATAGTCGTGTGTCGCATAGACATAGACAATATCAAATCCGGCCTCTTTGGAACGCAGAGCAGCATTTCTATGCATGCGTCGGACTTCTTTAATATCAGCTTTGTCCATGGCGCGGGACTGGAACGGATTACCATCCCCGTTTGGCTGACTGGTCACCCCCATCATAACTTCGCGGGTTCCCAAATTGGCCATTCTTGAGCCACCAATACAAAGCTCGACCCCTGCCAGTGCGCCATGGGCATGAACTTTGTCTGTCATCAGTTTATGGGATTTGATGTCACCCTTGTCCCACATACTGGCTGCCGGATATGGTGCATCATCGGATGAAGGATGGATAGAACAGTATTCCGTATTCACAACACCCCAGCCGCCTTCGGCTTTGGTTTCACGCATGCTCGCCAGAGTACGTGGTCTGTTCCATCCACTACCCGTGCAATGGGGAACCTGATAGAAACGGTTTTTGGCTGTAACAGGGCCAATTTTTACGGGTTCAAACAGAATATCATAACGGGGATCACGTTCACTCATAATAACTTTTAACCTTCTTCAGAATAAGCAATACCGGGGAGTTCCCGTCGGAACGGCACCCCATCATTAACTGGTTCATCCAATTCACGGGCGAAACGATGTCCGCCATAGACAGCAGCAGCAATCGTTCCCGGAGCAAGACAGTCACCCACACGGGTTACAGACTTTATGGATGATCCATCCATTTTCTCCATCAACTCTTGATATAATTCTTCGTTAGGCAGACGTGAAGCAACCATGACAACGGCGTCACAGGCCTTTGTCTCAATACGATCTGTATACACACAAGCCAACTCCACACTGCCATTTCCAATG
>JABJOR010000036.1 GCA_018664265.1 Rhodospirillales bacterium | reverse complement strand
TATGACCGAAGGGCCTTCCAAGCGCTCTACACCGTCTATCCATCAAATCAGTGTGGATGTCCTGCAATTTGAATATATGGAAGCCTATGACGAGATATTCTCGACCACTGTTTTCTATGACCACAGCAAGGATAAGGTGAAATATGATGAGTCGAGCCTTCCTGGTCTGGTTTCTGCCCCTGAACAAAAAGAACTAGATGCCGCGTCCGTGGAAGAAGCCTTGTCCAGAGCCATTGCCATGACGCTTGGTACATGGAAGCCCAAGGCATGGAAAGAATTGGCTAAAGAACTGAATTAGCAGTTTACCGCCAAAAACAGTTAAATAATCATTTGCCAGTAACCAATATCCCCCTGATTACCAGATAAGGTATTATTTAAGCGTTCCTGCACTTGCTGTCAGGGTGTTGCAGTGTTACTTTCCGCGCCGAAATTCAATGTTTTTAATCTCTAATTCAGGAGCGCGACCATATGTCTCTGGACCGCGAAACCGTACGACGGATCGCCTATCTTGCCCGCATCAAGGTTGAGGATGAACGCCTTGACCAGATTGCCGGGGAACTTGACGGAATCCTTGGCTTTGTTGAGCAACTCTCAGAAGTCGATACCGATGGTGTTGAAGCCATGACCAGTGTCACCGAATTGACCATGCCACTACGTGCGGATGTGATCAACGATGGTGATTGCCGCGATAAGGTTCTGGCCAATGCTACAGACCCGTTCGACGGGTTCTATACAGTTCCCAAGGTTGTGGAGTAGGGATATGAGCAAAACTTTGACAAACCTGACCATTGCCGAGGCCCGTGACGGCCTTGCAGCAAAAGAATTTTCCGCCGTAGAGCTAACCGAAGCACATAATGACGCCGTGGTTGCTGCACGTGATCTGAACGCTTTTGTATCGGAAACTCCGGGACTTGCTCTCGATGCGGCAAAAGCATCTGACGTGCGTCGTGCAAGCGGTGACGTACTTGGTTCCATGGATGGCGTTCCCATTGCAATGAAAGACTTGTTCTGCACCGAGGGTGTTCAGAGCACGGCTGGTTCTCACATGTTGGAAGGGTTCGTGCCGGCTTACGAGTCAACCGTATCAAAAAACCTCAAAGACGCTGGCTCTGTCATGCTGGGTAAAGCCAACATGGATGAGTTCGCCATGGGATCTTCAACGGAAAACAGCTATTACGGTAACACAATTAACCCATGGAAAGCATCTTCTGGCCCTGACGCAGGTAGCGATCTGGTGCCCGGTGGCTCGTCCGGTGGTTCGGCGTCTGCTGTTGCGACTCGTTTGTGCCTTGGTGCAACAGGTACCGATACGGGGGGCTCAATTCGTCAGCCAGCCTCATTTTCCGGTATCGTAGGCTTGAAGCCGACATATGGGCGTTGTTCGCGTTGGGGTATTGTGGCGTTTGCCTCCAGCCTTGATCAAGCTGGCCCCATGACCCGCACAGTTCGCGATTCAGCGATTATGCTGGGTTCCATGGCGGGGCATGATCCAAAGGATTCCACGTCTGCTCCCGTAGAAACTCCAAATTTCGAATCTGCTATGGGGCTGGGCGTCAAAGGTCTACGCATCGGTATTCCAAAAGAATATACAGCCGAGGGCATGCCGCAGGAAATCAGTGATCTGTGGCAACTTGGCGCAGACTGGCTCCGTGAAGCCGGGGCTGAAATCGTTGATGTCTCCCTGCCACACACCAAATATGCTCTGCCGACCTATTACATTGTGGCACCTGCTGAAGCGTCTTCCAATCTGGCTCGCTATGACGGCGTTCGTTATGGCCTTCGAGTTGAAGGCGACAGTCTGGATGATATGTACATGAATACCCGTGCCGCTGGTTTTGGGGAAGAAGTCCAACGTCGTATCCTGATTGGCACCTATGTGTTGTCCGCTGGGTACTATGATGCTTACTACGTTAAAGCACAGCAGGTTCGAACTCGCATTGCGGGTGATTTCAAGTCAGTGTTTGAGGACGTAGATGTGTTGTTGGCACCAACTGCGCCGTCTCCGGCATTTGCCATGAACGCACAGCTGGATCCGGTTTCCATGTATCTCAATGATATCTTCACGGTGCCTGCCTCATTGGCAGGATTGCCGGGGATTTCTGTTCCTGCCGGATTGTCTGAACATGGACTTCCTTTGGGCTTGCAGTTAATCGCCAAGCCGTTTGATGAACTGACATTGCTGCGCGCAGCAGAAACCATTGAACAGTCAGCCGGGTTCGAGCTACCCGTGTTTTCAGGCGGGGAGGGCTAAGCCATGACATATAGAATTGTAGGCGAAACTGGCGAGTGGGAAGTTGTCATCGGGCTGGAAGTCCATGCTCAGGTGGTCTCGAACTCCAAGTTGTTTTCTGGTGCTTCCACCGAATTCGGTGGCGCGCCAAACACCCACGTCTCGTTGGTTGATGCAGCCATGCCCGGGATGCTTCCTGTGGTTAATGAAAAGTGCATTGAACAGGCTGTGCGTACAGGGCTTGGCCTCAAAGCCAAGATCAATAATTATTCGGTCTTTGCACGGAAGAACTATTTCTACGCCGACTTGCCACAGAGCTATCAGATATCCCAGTTTGATAAACCCATTGTCGGTGCTGGTGTTGTTATTTTGGATATGCCCGATGGTACGACCCGTGAAATCGGTATTGAGCGTCTGCATCTGGAACAGGATGCGGGCAAGTCCATGCACGATCAGGACCCCAAGCGGACGTTTGTTGATCTGAACCGCTCAGGTGTGGCACTTATGGAAATAGTGTCTGATCCTGACATGCGTTCGCCAGAAGAAGCCGGGATTTATGTTCGCAAAATTCGCTCTATCGTACGGTATCTGGAAACCTGTGATGGCAATATGGAACAAGGCTCCATGCGCGCCGACGTAAACGTTTCTGTGCGCAAAGTTGGCTCAACGGAACTCAATACCCGCTGTGAAATCAAGAATGTGAACTCAGTTCGGTTTGTTATGCAGGCTATCGAAGCCGAAGCTCAGCGTCAGGTTGAGCTTGTGGAATCCGGTGGTGAAGTTGAGCAGCAAACACGCCAATTTGACCCAAGTAAGGGTGAAACCAAGGCCATGCGCTCCAAGGAATTCGCGCACGATTATCGCTATTTTCCGGACCCGGATTTGCTACCGATAGAATTCAGTGAAGAGTATGTTGAAGCCATAAAAGCAACGTTGCCAGAATTGCCAGATGAAAAGAAACAGCGCTACATGTCCGAATATGGCTTGTCAGCCTATGACGCGGGTGTGTTGGTGGTGGACAGGGAAACAGGTCATTATTATGAAGCTGTCTTGGGCAAAAATCGTGACCCAAAACTTGCAGCTAACTGGGTGATTTCAAATCTGTTCGGTGCGTTGAAAGCAGAAAGCAAATCGATTGAGGAGAGTCCGGTTTCGGCTGAACAGTTGGGGCAGCTTCTTGATTTGATTGCCGATGACACGATCTCTGGCAAGATCGCCAAGGACGTGTTTGAGAAGATGATTGCCTCGGGGGATGATCCGGCTGTGATTGTCGAGAAAGAAGGCCTCAAGCAGATAACTGATACGGGGGCTATCGAGGCCGCTGTTGATGATGTAATTGCCAATAGTCCAGAGCAGGTTGCCCAATTCCAGGGCGGTAATGAAAAAATCGCAGGCTGGTTCGTCGGTCAAATTATGAAAGCGACCCAGGGTAAAGCCAACCCAGGTATGGTCAACAAAATGCTGAAAGAAAAGTTGGGATAATGACTGTTCTCAAATTGCATTCAGAACCTGTGCAGGATAGTTGGCTTGATGCCTATGGTCATTTGAATGAGGCTTATTACCTGGTGGCTTTTTCCAATGCTTCCTGGCCTTTGCAAGCTCACTTTGGAATCGGGACCGAGTACTTTGATAAAACCGGTGGGGCCATCTATACGGTGGAAACCCATTTGAGGTATCTTGATGAGGTTCGTGCTCCGGCAACAGTTGATATCGAAAGCATGATTCTTGGCTCCGATGCCAAGAAAATTCACTTTGCTCATGTTATGAAAGTTGATGGCACTGAACGTGCGACGGCAGAATTTATGATGCTGCATTTCGATAGCAATGCGGGGCGCGTTTCCCCTATGCCGGAAGATGTGCAAGCTGCTCTTAAAGCGGCTGAAATGCCAGAACTTCCAGAATGGTCAGGGCGGCAAATCTCCCTTGTAAAAAAGCAATAAAATTCTACTGATTTTCTGCGTAAATTAGTGTAGATATAGTCGTGTTCAGCCTATTTAGGCAGAACCTGATTATAAGTGGGGAATTCATGGATTGTAACGAAACTACTCTTTCCGGAGATGCTGTTGATGCGGGGAAATCTGTTGTTGCCTCAGTCTGTGGGGTGTGTCCGGCAGGGTGTGGTGTAAATGTGCATCTTAATGATGGGCGAATTGAAAGACTGACACCGCTTCGTGATCATCCATTGGGGTATGTTTGTCCTCGTGGGATGAAGGCCGCCGAAATCGTATATTCCGAAGATCGATTGCTCTATCCCCAACGCCGCGTTGGTGAGCGTGGGGAAGGAAAGTTTGAACAAATTTCCTGGAATGAAGCCTTTGAGATGCTGGTTGAAAAC
>JABJOR010000353.1 GCA_018664265.1 Rhodospirillales bacterium | reverse complement strand
TTCTGATCGATGCAAACGGCAATATTGTCTATACTGTGTTCAAACAAGATGACTTCGCCACCAATATTATAGAAGGCCCTTGGAAAGAAACAGATCTGAACAAGGTTTTCCAAGCTCTCGCTGCAAATGCCGTAGCAGGAAATGTTGTTTTCACGGATTTGAAGGAATACCCGGCAAAGGATAATCAACCTGCCAGCTTCATCGGCACCCCTATGCTTGACGGTGAAGATTTCCTTGGCGCTTTGATTTTTCAGATGCCAGCGGCCCGTATAGACCGGATTTTGCAGAACAGTTCAGGGTTGGGTGAAACAGGAGAATCTTTCCTGGTCGGTAACGATAACCTTCTGCGGAGCAATCTGCGTCTGATTGAAGAGACAACAATCTTTAAGACCGAAGTGCGAACCAAGCCGGTTGAGAAAGCTCTTGCGGGCGAAACGGGCGTGATGGTTACAGACAATCATTTGGGCAAAGAAGTTCTTTCGGCTTATGGGCCTGTTGAATTTATGGGCATCACATGGGCAGCTGTATCAGAAATAAGCATGGACGAAGTGGATGAGCCAATCGTCAAGTTGATGACAACTGTTCTTATATCAGTTTTGATCATTATGGTGATTATTGGTGTTCTGGGGACCGCCTTCGCAGCCAGTATTACCAAACCTATCAAAACTCTGTCAGGCCGAATGCATGAGCTGTCAGAGGGAGATCTGGAAGTCGAAATTCCAAGCCAGGACAGGGAAGATGAAATTGGTGATATGGCCAGCGCCGTTGAGGTGTTTAAAGAACATGCCATTGAAAACAAACGCCTGGAAGCCGATGCAGAGCAAGAGCGCATTGCCCGTACAGAGCGTGTAGAACAAAGGCGTAAGGAAGAGGCCGAGGCCAAGCAAAAGGCTCAGGAAGAGGAAGAACACAAGAAGCAGGAAATCGAAGCTGCACAAAAGCAGGTTATGAGAGATATGGCGGATGCATTTGAGATGAATGTAGGTGGTGTTGTTGAGGCTGTGTCTTCTGCTGCAACAGAAATGAATGCTTCTGCCCAGTCGATGTCCGCTATTTCCAGCGAGACCAATAATCAGGCGAATGTTGTGGCTGAAGCATCTGAGCAGGCGAGTGCGAATGTCGGGTCTGTTGCTTCCGCAACTGAAGAGCTGACCAGCTCCATTAACGAAATCAGCCGTCAGGTGGCTCAATCTTCACAAGTATCTGCTGCTGCTGTGATAGAGGCAGACAAAAGCCATGAAACGGTACGTGGGCTCGTGGAATCTGCTCAGCAGATCGGCGAAGTCGTGGACCTGATTACAGGCATTGCAGAACAAACCAATCTTCTGGCATTGAATGCAACAATTGAAGCCGCCCGTGCCGGAGATGCTGGCAAAGGCTTTGCTGTGGTTGCTGCGGAAGTGAAGAATCTCGCTAACCAAACGGCGAAAGCCACCGAAGAAATTGGGATACAAATTCAGGGCATTCAAACATCAACACAAGAAGCCGCTGATTCAATCGATAGTGTGGGTAAGACGATTATCCAAATCGATGGGATTGCAACCACTGTTGCATCAGCGGTTGAGGAACAAAGTGCCGCCACACAGGAAATTGCCCGAAATGTTGATCAGGCTTCAAAGGGAACCATGGAGGTCTCGACGACGATTCAAAGTGTTACCCAAGCGGCTGGAGAAGCAGGCTCGATTTCCTCTCAGGTGCTTGATGCATCTGATGAATTAAGCCGAAATTCGGAAACCTTGAAAAGCGAAGTTGCCAAATTCCTGCAACAGGTGCGCGGCGGCGAATAAGCGTCTATCATCACGTTAAGACCAGAATATTTGAGGGAAACTGAAACAAGGAACAAGCTTTTGAATATTAAAAATCACTGGTAGATGTGAATGATTGCGATCTCGTGGCTATTGATCTTCAAGACAGCTTTTTGGAAAATATGACTGTGCCGTTAGTCAGATGGTGGCGGAAAAGGCTGCATGGCTCATACAGGTTGCCAAACATTTAAGCGTTCCAATTATCGCTATGGGCGAAGACATTGAAAAGATGGGAAGCCTCAATCAAACCATTCTGGATGTTCTCCCGCAAGACACGAAAATTTATAACAAGGATTATTTCGGGCTGGCCAGCAACCCGGAAATCGTGATGACCGTTGAGGTCACAGGTCGCAAGACAGCAGTATTGCTTGGCATGGAAACGGACGTGTGTGTTGCACAATCTGCTTTGGGGTTGATGATAATGCGCCGGAATTGGGAACAATAAAACTGCCTGATTTACGGACATTGTAGATTCTCTTATTAGGTCTGATTACGCTCTAGATACTGATTGATCTGCCTGCTTGTTCGGGGCGCGGTACACTTCCATGAGCCTCGACAATTTTCTGTAGCCATTGGTATTTTTCTTCGGGATATGGCGCAGATCGGCGTGTTTCCATATTAATATGAACAAGCATGTTCTCATTGGTTGCTATTAATTTACCGGTTTCGCGGCAATGCATTTCATGAAACAAGCGCATACGTTTGGGCGCGACATCAAGCAGGTAACTTCTGATCTGGAAATGTTCTCTAAGTCTGATTTCATTAAAATAGTTAACGTGCAATTCCAAAGTGAAGGAGGAATTGTTAGAGGCAATACAATAATCCTCTCCCAATCCGAAATAGTCAAAGGCTCCATCCGTACCATGATCAAATGCCAAGACATAATAGGCTATATTCATATGATCATTAAAATCGATCCATTCCGGAAGGACTGTTCCAGTATGGGTTTCAATCGGTGTTGGAATATTACAAATATTGATTTCTCTGTTATCCATTTAGAATTTCCATCATGATGTTTTTAGTTTGCAAATAAATTATATGAATTTGTGAGATAGCTTTTGAGTTTAAATATACACCAGCTTCGACATGCAGCACAGGGCGTTAAGCTAGGGCCTATTGATTTGTCTGTCGAGAGTGGGCAATGCGTGTGTCTCAGCGCACCTTCAGGTTCCGGCAAGACATTGTTGTTGCGTGCCATTGCCGATCTTGATCGCGCAGTGGGGGAATGTTCAATAGATGGCACCGCCCGATCTGCGATGACAGCCCCTCAGTGGCGCAGGCAGGTTGCT
>JABJOR010000352.1 GCA_018664265.1 Rhodospirillales bacterium | reverse complement strand
TGTGGATGCAGGCAAAACGACCGTCACAGAAAACATGCTCTTCTTGAGTGGCAGCACACGTGCCCTTGGTGACGTCAACAAAGGCACGACCCTCTCTGACGGATTAGACGTCGAAAAAAAGCGTGGCATATCTGTCCGTGCATCCACGTTCTCATTTCCTTGGCAAGATGTTCAAATCAATCTCATCGACACCCCCGGTCACGTGGACTTTTCTGCCGAGGTCGAACGCTCTCTCCGCGTGCTCGATTGCGCCATTTTGGTTCTTTCTGCTGTTGAAGGCATTCAGGCGCATACAGAAACCATCTGGTATGCCCTCAAAGCACTCAACATCCCCGTCATTCTCTTTATCAACAAAATTGACCGCGTGGGCGCAGATGCCCAAGCGGTCATTACAAATATCAAGCAAGAGCTATCGTCTGACATCGTTTTGCTCAATCGTCCAGTAAAAGAAGGCGACACACATGCAACTGTCGCCGATTTGTCCTTCGACCAACTTGAAGAACAAACAGAAAAGATCGCAGAAAAAGACGATGAGCTTCTCGAAACATATCTCAATGAAAAAACCATCGATCCCGAGCAACAACAAGCATCACTCGCAAAATCAGTTCAAACGCGCCAGCTCTTTCCTGTGCTTTGTGGTGTTGCAAAAAACAATATTGGCGTCGAAACGTTACTCGACGCCATCATTCAGTATTTCCCCGATTCCAATACCGATATTGATATGCCAACCTCAGGTGTGGTTTACCGATTAGAGCACGACCCCAAACTGGGGCGCATAGCAGGCGTACGCCTCTATCGCGGCCAACTGCAAAACCGCGACACCATACAAAACATCTCCGCGGACCGAGAAGAAAAAGTCACCCAAATCAAAAAGCCAGCCCTCAACAAATTTGAAGACACGGGTTTAATCCAAGCTGGTGACATCGGTTTTATATGTGGCATGCCCGACATACAGATTGGCGATGTGTTGGGTGATCCCGACCCCATTCCGGGCAACTACACCCTCAGCGCCCCTCTGTTATCCGTACAAGTTATTCCCGACAACGATGCCGATCATACGGACCTTGCCAAAGCCCTCCAAAAATTAGCCAGCGAAGATCCCCACCTTAATTTCCAATGGTTCTCCGACGAACGCGAGTTGCATGTTAAAATTATGGGTGCCATTCAAACGGAAATTCTCACAGAAATACTCAGCACCCGATTTGGGATTGCTGCAACATTTAGTGATCCCACGGTCATCTACAAAGAAACACCAACGACAGTGGGTTACGGCACCGAGCGCTATACTATGCCCAAGCCTTGTTGGGCCATTGTTACATATCGTTTAGAACCCGGTGCGCTGGGCAGTGGTCTATCTTTCGATTCAGAAGCGCGCACCAATGATATCTTACAAAAGTATCAGAACGAAATCGAAAAGAACCTGCCCGAATCCTTACATCAGGGCCCCAAAGGCTGGGAGGTCACAGATCTCAAGATCACCCTCACAGAAGGCAGTGATCATGTCTTACACAGCCGCCCTGGAAATTTCAGACTCGCTACAAACATCGCCGTTCTCCGAGGTCTCACAGACATTGGCACAACACTATTAGAACCCTTCTTGGCATTTCGAATAACGGCCCCCGATGAATTCGTCGGTAAAATCTCATCCGACATCATCACCATGCGCGGCACTTTCGAACCTGCCGACATTGCCGATGGCCGCTTCACACTCACAGGCCGTTTCCCCTTGTCCACAACCTTAGACTACGCCATCCGCCTCAGTTCACAAACCGGTGGCAAAGCAACATTATCGGTTCGCTTTGATGGTTACGAACCGTGCGCAAACGAATTGGGCGTCATCCGCCCCTACAAAGGAATATGTCCATTAGACCGTTCTAAATATATCCTCAAAATGCGTGGCGCAATAACGAAATCAACAACCGAATAGGCGAATCAACGAATCAACGAATCAACGCACAGGCAAAGCCTTAACAAACGTAGCGAATCAGCAACGAATCGGTGCTTGTGGAGATCTTGGGTGGACGGGTAGGATTCGTCTATTCGTCTATTCGTCTATT
>JABJOR010000351.1 GCA_018664265.1 Rhodospirillales bacterium | reverse complement strand
TGATATCCGATTCGGTTTAGTTCATCACCGAGCTTATAACCATCCATGTCTGAACGTTGATAGGCATAATCGCGATCAAAAAGGCCTGCAAATACGGCAGATGAAAGCATCGCTGGTGCAAAGCGAGCCCCTTCTTCATTGGTCCAAACAGCGATTTCTATCGGACAATCAGTTTCGAGTTCTGCATCGTTCAGTGAGCGAATAACTTCCAGGCCAGCCAGGACACCGTAAACACCATCAAATTTTCCACCATGAGGTTGTGTATCCAAGTGACTTCCGATCATGACCGGAGGTAAATGGTCTTGCAGGCCTTTGCGGCGGGCAAATATATTTCCCATGTCATCCAGTTCGATGGTACAGTTGGCGTCGCGACACCAACTGATGAAAAGGTCTCTGCCAGCTTTGTCCTCGTCAGTCAGAGCAAGACGAGAGGAGCCGCCATTTGGTAATGCTCCAATTTTGGCCATTTCCATAAGGCTGTCCCAGAGACGGTTTCCATTAACCCGCGTGTTCAGTTGACTTGATGCCATCGTGTGTATTGCCTCTACACTGTGTCACGACAGAGCGCCTGGGACAGGCAGTGAACACCGCCCCCGCCAAGAACAAACATGTCCATGTCTGGTTCGAATACCTCGTAGCCCAGATTCCGCATTTTCTGGTTAAGCTCGTCAGCCCCTTTCATGGACAAAACCTTCTTTTCTCCAAGCGCTACAAGATTGACGCCAAGGTTTTTTGCTTCTGAATAGCCCACGTCTACAAAGGAGTAGCCCCGTGCTTTTAACCAGTCGATGACCCATCCTTCCAAGGCATCCAGGCATGACACCACAAGTTTGTGATCCAGTGGCACAAGCAATCCGTCTAAATGCACAAACTCTCGAGAAATAGGAACAATTTCGACATCCCAATCCATATCGCGGAACCAGCCAACGACCTGTTCTGAGCCTTCCTTTTCTGACCGCTCTCCACAGTAACCCACGAGCGCGCAACCAGGCTCCAGAATTACCAGGTCACCGCCTTCAAAATGCCCGGCGGTAACATGCTTCCATATGGGAATGTTATTATCCTGGTAGAATTTGATGGCTGTTACGTAATCTGCACGACGGCATTTTAGTTGCATGTGGCATATCAAAGCCCCCCATGGTGTCATGCAGCTTGAATCCCGCGCAAAGAAATTCCGGTGCAGAGCCTCGTCACTATCCAAATAGTGACAGGTCACACCAGCATCTTCAAAAATCCGCACCATTTCGGCATGCTGTGCCATGGCCCTTTGCAGGTCGAATGATACGCCTGTTTTGTGCGCATTAGCCATTGTACGACCAATAATCGGGCCTGCATCAACCCAGCGATAAAATTCGGGGGTTCCCAACAAAACGTTGTGCAGTGCTGCAAAATCGTTATCGATGCCCCATTTTTGTCCTTCTGTTTCAACCAAATCCATATTTCCTTTTGACTCAGATTATTCAAAATTAGTGTGAAAACTAAAATTATATCTTGACCTTAGCGTTGATTTTAATTACCTAAAATGACAAATAAAGAAACGTTAGTTGTGTAATTTTGAAAGTTAGAAAGTTAGAAAGTTAGATTGAAATATGGACGCTCTGAGAATTGCTTCCAATATCGACTTACGCTTGCTTGCTATCTATATGACTGTGGTTGAAGCAGGCGGGTTTTCATCGGCACAGATTACGCTTAACGTAAGTGCTTCCGTGGTTAGTCGAAATATTGCTAGCCTTGAAGGTCGACTTGGCATGCGTTTGTGCCAACGAGGTCGGGTGGGTTTTCGACTTACTGATAAAGGACGGTTGATCTACGAATTATGCCAACGTTTGTTCTCCTCGCTTGAGGAATTTCGATCCGAAGCCGCCTCGTTAAAAGGACAATTGGTTGGAGAGTTATCCATCGCAATTGTTGATAATTGGGTAACCGATACTAAAAGCCCCCTTGCCAAAACTATTCGAGATTTCAAAGCTATTGGCCCGGATATCAGCCTGACTTTATTTTCTCTTGCCCCGGATGATCTGGAACACACAATAATGGATGGCAGAGCCAGAGTCGGTGTCGGTGTATTCCATCAACATAGGCCAGGATTGGCATATGAGCCTCTTTATTCTACCCCCTGGATTTGTATTGCGGATACGCACATCCGCTATACGAGAAGGTGAAGAACAACACCGTTCCTCGGAATCTCAAAGATAGTGACTTTGCCCGAAGGAGCTATTTATCGGAAAAGGATGTAGCGCCAAAAACGGCTCATCTGAAGTCAACGGCCATGGCGCACCAAATGGAAGGTATCGCCTATCTAATACTCTCGGGATGCCACATTGGTTATCTGCCGGTATCTTATGCCCAACGCTGGGTTGATGAAGAGAAAATGATTAGTATTCAGCCTGATAAATACAGGTTAGGCAGTACAATTGAAATTGTCACAAAGAAGGGTGCGAGTAATACACTTATTCAGCAAGCCTTTCTAAAGTTGTTAAATGAAAACAGTGCTTCTACCTCGGTCGACATCAGTGAATAGTGGTTCAATCATAAAAACCAAAAAAAGGCGGGAGAATAACCTCCCGCCTTTTCCCTAGGTGTCGTCGATTAGAATTAACTGTTGCGGTTTTGGCGATTTTCGATGAGGTCATCCACAACGGCAGGATCGGCAAGGGTTGAGGTATCCCCAAGATTTGAGAAATCATCTTCGCCGATTTTGCGCAAGATACG
>JABJOR010000035.1 GCA_018664265.1 Rhodospirillales bacterium | reverse complement strand
TTAAAGCATCCAAGTATTCCTGGCGAGTAGTGTCATCCGTTTTTCTTGGAAACAAGTCTGTTACAGTATGAAGTTTTGCAAGCAATATTCCCAATTGTACCCTAATGGGCTTGCCATACTTTTTGCCAACGTCTGTGCCCGTCAAATCAAGCAAGAAGCCCAAACGGGCAGCGTTACTGGGCAACAGATAAATCAACTTTCGGATGGCACTTTCAATCGGCAAGTCCTCATCGCCATCACTGAGTAAGGTCTTTGTTCGCAAGATAACTGCTTCACTCATAACAGAGCCACCAACAATACCGGTTGGTTCAATTATATCATAAATCAAAGAGATAAATTTTTCCCGGTCCGCATCACGTCCTTCACGAGATATTGGCTTTGTGCCCTTCAAGCCCTTTGAGACACGTTCCAGCAACACAGCTTGTGTCAAAGGCAAATCATATGTTGAAAACATCCAGTTCAGACGTTGTACTTCTTCAGTAGAATATTTAGGCGCCTTATAGTTTCCACTGACAGTTTGCGCAAAGGCACGCCAAGCCCTCACTGGCGAAGGCAGTGCGCCAAACACATCCTGCAAGCTCTGGTTGCCATCAAGAATTTCGGCCATAACTTCATCTATACAGGCCAGTGATGCTTCGTCTTTTGCTGTCTCCGCCAAATCCATCATCATGGACAACATATTTACCCAACTGCCCTTACCTAGATAGGCAGCAATCATGCCGTAGATATAGAACCCCTGCATCTCACCCTGGATATCAGTGGATATAGCCTGAAGCGCCTTATCAAACCCTTCTTCAGCAAGTATTTTGTTATAGGGAATAACATCATCTCTATCACGGGCCTGCTCTCGAATGCGAGCAAAAGCCTTATAGATTGCATCGGCTCGATCATTTGGCTTTTCATCAAGTATTTTGGCCTGCAGGGAACCCACATGCCGAATGGCCCCGTTATAATAGGTGTCCATACGTTCAAGGTAGGCCAGGTATCCAGTATCATAGTAAAGTTGCAGGGCTATCATTCCATGCTGATCCAGATATCCTCTGATCAGCCGCCCTATGGTCTTGCGTGCTGAATATTTATAATAATCCGGAAAGTTTTGACAAACAGGGGCCTCTTTAACAGGCACAATCTTGATTGGTTTTTGCTTAAGTTGAGCGGTTTCTTCGAAGATAATATACTCTTCATCATCACCTTTGCGTTCTTCCAGAACTCGAACACATTCGTATTCATTGGTTGATAGTAGTTCACCTGCTCTGGTTAAAGCATCGTATTTCTTCTTAAACGCCGCATCGATTGTCCAGCGGGTACCGTTCTTTGTCAGGACTTCATAGCTGTTACCAGCCAGCATGCCTTGTTTAGCCATTCTTCCCTCAAGTCGTCTTTGAGCGCTTTAATTTATTTTGATTTTTATATCTACATTCTACATAGGAAATACCCTGATGCGAACAAAATATCAAATTTACACTCTCTAAATATGGATTGTTTTATGGCTTTTTGTCTGGATTCCATCTATAGAAGCCTCTCAAGCGCGCTTGAACAAAAAAAAAGATGTTTTTTTTTGATGGCATGCCAAATGGAAAAACATGACAGAAAACCAACCCAATCAAGAAGAAGCTTCAAAAAGTGATCGTTTTTTCGAGGAAAAACAAGGACTTGCGGAAATTGATCGAAAGCTTAAAGAAGTTAACGATGCCCGAGAAGCTCCTTCAAAACTGGCTTCAAAAATTAAACAGCCCCCAGGGAACGTACTGGGGCTTGCCATGCGGGTATCAGTCGAGGTAGTTTCCGCGCTGGCTATAGGATTTGCTATCGGTTGGTCACTCGATCAGTGGCTCGATACACGTCCTTGGCTTATGCTGGTTTTTCTCCTGATCGGGGGCGCTGCCGGTATTTTAAATGTCTATCGTATGGCCAGTGGCTTCGGTTACGGTGATAACTACGGACAGGCAGAAGAAAATACCGAAGACAAAGGCGACCTGCGAAAAGAAGAATAGTCAGTCGTTATAAATGTATCGAAATTATTATGTAATCTGACTTTCTAAGGATTGCATTAAAACTAGTAAGGGGTTTTCCAGCGTGTCAGCAGAAAAGCACAGTCCGCTCGCACAGTTCGAGATCAAGCAACTGATCCCCATGCAGATTGGTGATCTTGACGCGTCTTTCACGAACTCGTCCTTGTTTATGGTTTTGACAGTCCTTGGCGTGTCAGCCTTTCTTGTTTTGGGTATGCGCAAAAACGCACATATCCCAGGCAGATGGCAATCCATGGCAGAGCTGAGCTACATGTTCATCGCCAATTTGATGAAGGATACGGTAGGCAACGAAGGTCGTGCCTACTTCCCGTTCATCTTTACCGTCTTTATGTTTGTGTTGTTTGGTAACCTGTTGGGCATGATGCCTTACAGCTTCACCTTCACCAGCCACATTGTTGTGACGTTCACCATGGCACTGTTCGTGTTCATCGGTGTTACCATCATTGCGCTGGTAAAACACAAAATGCACTTCTTTACGTTCTTCATGCCACCGGGGGTTCCCATGTATATGGCCCCGCTGCTGATTCCTATTGAAATCATTTCCTATCTGTCACGTCCAATCAGCCTCAGTGTTCGACTGTTTGCCAACATGTTGGCTGGTCACACCTTGCTGAAAGTGTTTGCAGGATTTGTGATTTCTCTCGGTCTTGCCGGGATTGCACCGCTTGTCTTTGTCGTGGCGCTAACCGGGCTGGAATTCGTTATCGCCTTTTTGCAGGCTTACGTCTTTGCGATTTTGACGTGCCTGTATCTGAATGATGCCCTACATCTCCACTAGGCATCTAAACTAATTTAACCACGTATTTGATAAGTACACTTTAGAAAGAGGATTTTTAAAATGGAAGTAGAAGCAGCAAAGCTGTTAGGCGCAGGTCTGGCCGTTATCGGTGTTATTGGTTCTGGTATTGGCATTGGTAATATCTTTGCCTCCTTCATCCAGGCTGTTGGCCGTAACCCATCAGCACAGGGCGCTGTATTCCCGATGACCATGCTGGGCTTCGCACTGGTGGAAGCCATTGCTCTGTTCGCACTGGTTATTGCGCTCGTCATTCTGTTTGGCTAATTTCCAACTCGCTCGGCTGGCATCGTAAGATGCCAGTGTAAGCAACGGAGGACATTATGCCACAAATAGAACAAATCTGGTCTTTTCCGTCACAGATTTTCTGGTTAGCGATTACGTTCGCAGCATTGTTTCTGGTTATCTGGAAAGTCGCTGCACCTCGTATTTCGTCAGTACTGGAAGCGCGTCAGCGTCGAATCGAAGACAATCTTGACAAGGCTGCAAACTTCAAACGTGAAGCAGAAGCCGCTATTGAAGCCTATGAAGCAGCAATCGCTGAGTCCCGCGTGAAAGCTCATGAGCTGATCAATGAGGCCTCACACAGCGTTGCAGCCGAGGCAGCAGCAAGCGAAGCGGCTCTCGCCGAGAAGCTTCAAGTCCGGATTGCCGAAAGCGAAGAAGCCATTACCAAGGCAAAGCAGGAAGCTATCGCCGGATTGCGCGATGTCGCCCTTGATGTTGCCAGTGCCGTGGTCGAAAAACTTTCTGGTGAATCTCCAGAGTCTGCCAATGTAAATCAGGCCGTTGATACGGCTCTGAAAGCCCGTTCATAAGGAACCCGGAAAATGGATCATATGATACAAGACCCCGCGTTCTGGACCATGATTGCCTTTGTGGGGCTTATGGGCATTCTGATTTACCTGAAGATACCGAACACAATCGGTGGCAAGCTTGATGAACGTGCTAAAAAAATCGAAAGCGATATCCGTGAAGCTGAAAAGCTTTGCGAAGAAGCTCAAGATCTTCTGGCACGCTACGAACGCAAGCAAAAAGAAGCCATGAACGAAGCCAAGGGTATTTTGGAAACGGCTAGTGCCGAAGCCAAACACCTTGAAGAACAAGGCAAGGAACGCCTTGAACAATCGCTGGCCCGTCGTGAAAAGATGGCTTTGGACCGTATTGCACAAGTTGAAGCCCAGGCTGTTGATGAAGTTCGTCAAATAGCTGTTGATGTCGCCATGGATGCCGCTAATGAGCTAATAGCATCTCAGGCCGCGACCAGCGGTGACAAGCTGATTAGCGAATCAATCGCCGGACTGGACAAAAAATTGCACTAATTTGTTTTTCGTCCGATAAAGAATAATAAACCGGGGAAGTCATTGTGGCGTCTCCGGTTTTCTTTTGTGAGAATCGATATGAGCACAGACACCAACAATACACTGGTTTTGTTTTCCGGCGGGCAAGATTCAACAACCTGTCTTGCCTGGGCACTTGAACGTTACGCACATATCGAGACAGTCGGTTTTGATTACGGGCAACGCCATAGCATTGAAATGGACTGCCGCCCCCGTGTGCTGGATGCAATGCGCGAATCTAATCCGGACTGGGCAAATCGTTTGGGCGAAGATCACGTTATTGATCTCGGCGTCTTGGGGGAAATCAGCGACACATCCCTGACCAGCGATGCCGAAATCCGTATGAACGAGAACGGCCTGCCTAACACGTTCGTACCTGGACGCAACCTTATCTTCCTGACATTCGCTGCAGCTGTGGCCTATCGCCGCGGAATTAAAATCATCGTGGCCGGGGTCTGTGAAACTGATTATTCGGGCTATCCCGATTGCCGAAACGACACCATGCAGGCCATGCAGAATGCTTTGACACTGGGTATGGATGAGCCCTTTGTCATTGAAACGCCCTTGATGTGGATCGACAAGGCCGAAACATGGGCTATGACTGAAGACCTCGGCGGCAAGGCTCTGGTCGATATCATCGTCGAAGAAACCCACACCTGCTACCTGGGTGAGCGTGGAAAGCGCCATGACTGGGGATACGGATGCGGCACATGCCCGTCGTGTGAGCTACGCAGGAATGGCTGGAATGCCTATACAGGCTAGAGTTATCGCTTTATCATCGGTAGCACGATGTGAGACGGATGCGTTTCGCTATGATGGACCGCCTGCTCAGCTTTGATCGTGGTTGGGCTGTGGCCAAACGGAGCCCCCGTGTTCGGGTTGCGGTCATAACGATTAAAGTCGCTACTGGATATTTCAACGCGAATACTGTGCCCCTCGGCAATGCGATAGCTGGTCGCCCACATATCGATGTCGAGGGTGTAAATCTGGCCTGGTTCCATCAGTTGGGGGACTTGATCAGGGTCGCGATAACTTGTTCGCAAAACACCATCCTGAATTTTGTTAACCCGGCCATCAGGAAAAACATCACAGAGAACGACTGTAAAGTCAGTATCAGTGACACTAGAGGCAACGTGGAGTTTAGCGGTTACCGGGCCAGTCAACTCCACAGCAGTATCAAACACAGTGCTGGTGTATACGAGAACATCATCACGGGCTTCAATATCGCGACGATCACCCATCTCACCAGCCAGTGCCCAGCAATCCATCTGTAGTGTCTCATTAACCGGATTATCGGGATCATATATAAACCGATCAACACCTTCATCATCAGGCAGCTGTGAAGACAATTGGCCTTTGCTCTGCAAGTACCAGGGCTGATAATCAATATCCTGTGGAGGCCAGGCTTCAGAGTCTTGCCATTGATCCGGCCCCAATGTGAAGTAATGAACCGGGCCAGCTTTACCGAAGCCATTATCCAGCTCCATCAAATAATGATCGAAAAAGGCGATAAAATGATCCCAGCGATGACCAAAGGCATCTTCGGAAACAGGTATTAATCCGGCGCGGAGCAACTTGTCTGCACTGCATTCATGATCCCACGGGCCAACCATCAGGTGATTATGGCGTTTTGGAGCGTTGGTTTCGCTTAATCGCTGCCAGTCCTGGAGCATATAGCCGAGATAATTGTCATACCATCCATCCCAGTGCAGGACCGGAATACGGATTGCGTCATACCCGGCAAGCAGGCTTCTCTCTTCCCAGAACGATGATGCAACCGGGTTGGCGATGACCTTATCAAAATAACTGCTCGGGATGCCCGCTGCATTGGCCATCTCCGCCAGAGGCATGTGCATTGGATCAATGGTCGAAAGGTCCTGGTATTCCTGTGCCATCATCTCGATGGCCCATATGCCCACGGTGTTGAGTTGCAGGCAACCACCTCTGAAAGTAGCAGGATAGCGATTAAGCGTGATATCACCGGGGGCTACGGCGACAAGGGCAGGATGCTGACTTACCGCCCCGGCGTAGGAGGTAAAACCGTAATAGGATTCGCCCCACATTCCGACACGCCCGTTTGACCAGTCCTGCTTTACGATCCAGTCGATGGTGTCATACCCGTCAGAGACTTCCACAGCCCCCATATTGGGGTCGAACACTCCGCCTGAACCCCATTTGCCGCGCACATCTTGCGCCACATAGGCATACCCTTTTGAGGCAAAGAAAGCACCGATGAGCGGCATGTAGGTATAAGGCTCGGTCTTGCCATAAGGCAGGCGGGTCAAAACAGTGGGAAACGGTCCATCGCCTTGAGGCAGATAAGCATCACAAGCCAGCTTCGTACCATCACTCATGGCAACCATGATGTCAGAGAGAACACGATGATCAGAAAAACGATCCGGTGTCGTTGTCGGGATGCGCTCGAAAGGCGGCGGTGTCGTCTTTTTTTCCATTTCAGCAGCTAGCGAGGCTTCAATCTGTGACATTGGCTACTCCCAAACGAATACTGATGGCGTCTGAGTTCCATCAATCCAGCTTGCAAAACACATTAGCGGTTCTTCCTGTGTCCAGGTGGCGTGGCGCACGCCTGAAGGATGATAGATAACCTCTCCAGACTTGCGAGCCACAATGGGTTCGGACCCGCGCAGCCACTCTGACGCACCGCCTATAACACCGTAGACCTCGCGCTGGCGATGAGCATGGGGTGGATACCATGTGTTTGGCCCCTGAATGGATATGGCCGTTGTCAGATTATCTGAAAACCATGACCCTTTTGGTCCTGTCAGACGCAAGACGGCGTAATTCTTGTGCAAGACAGCTGTGCGTTTATCATCTTTGTAGGATTGATACATGGTGAACCAGTGGAGGCTTTCGGAATCCTTAAGCAAAGCCCGGCCCAGATCGCCCAGAGGATTATCCCCTGCGAGTTCCACACATTGTTTCAAATATTTGTTCACCACGGGAACGGTTTTGGGCTCCTCGGTCAACTGGCGTTTAGACCAGTCAACACGTTCCAGAATGGTAGCATAACCCTTGGCAGCGTCTGTATTGCTCTCGGCTGCCCACTCACACATTTTCTTCAAGGCATTAATTGTGTGTTTCATGGCTGACCCCGTTTTTACATATTGCGTGCTTGTTCTCGCAGTATGAACTTCTGAATTTTGCCTGTCGAGGTTTTTGGTATCTCACAAAAAATTACCGTCTTGGGTCGCTTGAAATGAGCCATGTGATCACGACAAAACTCTATGATTTCGTCCTCAGTTGCTTCACAATCAGATTTTAGCTCCACAAAGGCACACGGGCTTTCACCCCATTTTTCGTCCGGTTTGGCGACTACGGCGGCAAACGCCACAGACGGATGTTTGTAGAGCGCCCCTTCCACTTCTACGGACGAGATATTTTCGCCACCGGATATAATCACATCCTTCAGACGGTCCCGAATTTGAATATAACCATCAGGATGAACCACAGCCAGATCACCCGAATGATACCAACCCTCGGCAAAGGCCTCCAAGGTGGCTTCCGGGTTTTTGTAATACCCCTTCATCACCGAGTTACCCCGGACCAGAATTTCCCCCATGCTTTCCCCGTCGGCTGGAACAGGGGTAATTGAGCCAACCTCGGCAACAAGAACGCCTTCCATCATGGGGAACCGCACGCCCTGACGGGACTTAATTTCGGCTTTTTTCCCAATTTCCAAATCATTCCACTGATCCTGCCAGGCACAATGGGTTATATGGCCAAAGGTCTCCGTCAGGCCATAAACATGCGTAACCTCGAAACCCA
>JABJOR010000350.1 GCA_018664265.1 Rhodospirillales bacterium | reverse complement strand
GTGCAAACACCAGATAGTTACCAATACTTGTTTTTTTGGCCTTCACATGAAATTGAAACGCATAAGCTTGCCCAGAAGGCGTAAGGAAGTTACGGATAGGAAGATCACCATACGGCGATGATGTCATACCCACGGGTGAATGCTGAAATGACCAAAGAGCTGCAATATTATCATTGCGCAGGGTCAAGGGGCGCAGCAGACCACTCGCCCCATTGATCTTGCCGACACCTGTTGGCAAACGGTTAAACCAGCAAACGGGCGCTCCTGCGGTCTCCACATTATGAGCGATACGAAGCCGCCCTAAGATATCGCAAACCTTATGGATAATACTGTTCAGCTCTTCTTGATTGGCTGCCCGGACAATAATCTGCAATTGGGTATGAAACAGCGTTGTATTGCCTTCTGAGAGAAGCTGCCGTGTTGCTTTGCACTCATTGGCAAGGGTTGAATTGCCAAAGAAACGGTTACGCTGTTCATTCTCTTTACGGCCAAGCAATGTTTTGGCAGCGTCCCGATCCCAGGGAACACAAATTTGCGAAACTTCCAATTCGCCTGGTATGGTTAGAATGTCCGAGAGTATTTTGCCATTTACAACCTCCGGCCAAGTGCGTATTGCGATAACCTGGCTTAGCTTGCATGTAGGCGTGAAGGTTTTGATGATCCCGCTTTCATTATCAATGCCGAGATCACTGCCGGGAATATTCCCTGAAATGTTTTCAGAAACGGCAAGGAGATCATTGCGCAGCTCGCCACAAACCAGAAAATTCATAAATCCAGTTAATGGACAGACGGCATTTTTATCTTTTGGCCTTTCTAATCGCTCAGGCTTGTAGTCACCAAGCATCGACATAATTTTCTTATCAGCTTCAATTACCGAGCTAACTGATGAGCTGGAAACCAGTAGATACCAGTCAATATAATAGCTCGACTGAAACAGGCTGCGCTCTGCATCACCAATTTCTTTCAATGTTTTTGAAGGCCACTCAGCATCAAAGCTGATATCACGTAGACGTTTGATGCCAAAAACACGTATGGAACAACCCAACTCGCCTATATAATGAAACAGGCTGGAGCGAACCTTTAACATCGCGTCTTGCTCGATACGCTCTTTGGCATCGTAGCTTACGCCTTGCAGTTTAAAGGCCCGAAATATAGCTCCGGATTTTAAATGAACCGTGTGATTGTCTGGCTCAATCTGATCAAGGTCCAGTTCTCCGGCCAGCCAGTCGTGCTCGACACTGCCAAGCATGAAATTACGGGCCGCAGGATTAATCAGTGCTCCTGCCGTTGATGCGGCCAGTGTTGTCATAAGAAGCTCATTCCACATTCTTCTTGCCCTTCTTTTCAGGCTGAATGCCGACAATGAGTGTGCGAGCTTTCCGACCGCGCCAAAAGCGAGGAGGCACAGCAAGCAAATTCACAAAATGATGGTCCTGGCTGGTCTTGCGAGCAAAAAATCCAACAATGACGATAAATAGAAATATAGAAACTGGTAAGGCAAGGAACGTCAGATCAAGAATGATCAGCAACGCAAAGCTAACACCAAGCGCTGCCCCGGATAGCGCCAATAATAATGGCGGCAATCCAAAGACTGTTAATGGCTTGTGAAGGCCTGTGAATATGTAGCTTTCTGCTTTCATTAGTTCGACCACATTAAGAGGCTTGAGCAATTTCGAGCAGCAGAGCCATTGATTTAGGGCCAGCCATAATTAAAACACCGCCAAAAATCACCATGGCAAGTTTCCCGATATCCGGATTGCCCGTTGAAGCGATGTAAATTCCACGGCCAATTATAACAAGACCAATTACGACCGCGCCTATTTGCATTAAACCGGAACGCAAGGCATCAATGAGTCCCGTAGCAGGTTTTACCCACTCGTCACTGTTTGCTGCGGCGTGAACAACCTCCGGCGCAAGAAGTATGGCGGCTGCAATAGCCATGGCTGTCAGACCATCTTTACTCCGAAAATTTTTAAGCAGTTGTATCATCGTATTGTCCTCTTGGAATTAAGTGTGCATCCCTCGCCGTCATCGTTCATGTCGGAAGGAAAACGTTATTTCGAAAATGAGTCAAACTAAATAATTCAATAAAAACAAAGGGCTATGTCTTCTTGTGTCACTCTATATCCACGCATGTCGATTCATGCCTTTCCATGTACAGCTATGTCCAAATTGATATTTTTTTGGGAGGGGCGGGTTATTTAGCTAAAAAATTCAAAAACCAAAGGCCCAACAACAAAGAAGTTTTTAGATGTTTTTATTAGTTTTTAGCTCACGAAAACACCAACAACTACAATGCTTTGGGAAACACTGTACGCCTGATAGTACGAACAAATGCGCCTGATAGTACGAATCCTTGCGCCTGATAGTACGAACTCTGAAACACGGTTATCCACAGAGTTATCAACAGATTTATCCACAGTTCTGTGGACAGAAAAAAATCATAAAATTTCATCCTAAAATTTTTGAAGTGTGAATTGAAAGTCATGAAAACGCGAATCAGATACCGAGACTAAATATCTAGGCGATCCACATGATCTGAAGGCATTCATTACCCTTGGCATCCATGGAGAGGGATAGCTGATAACCCGGCAGACTCTGCTTATGTGCAAGTCGCCGCAAATCAAACGCGAAATCAGAAAACCGGGCAAGGCTTCCGCTTTTTTCATACAGAACCTTAAAGCTGAACCCCCAGCCGTTTTTGCTGCGACCACCGTGTTTGCGGGCCAGGCGGTAGAGCCAACGCTCGATGCCGCCCGTTAAGTCGAAGTAGGCTGGATCAATCGCCAGCACCCAGTTCTCGTTGATGACACCTTGGTAGAACCAGTCGGGCAGGACGATCTCCATGCCTCGGGTATATCCCCCGGCGATGGTCAACTCACTCCATTCGTTAATCCAACTGAAACGGTGTAGTCGCCTGGCCTTTCGGGCAGGGGTGGTATCAGGATCAACGCTGCGGATATTGGTCTGGATGGTGGTCGATTGTAATCGGTCGAGTGCTGCGCGAAGACGCTCATATCCCAGTTTCCCGGTAGGACGATTTGCAAAGCGCAGGAACTGATGCGGCATGAACCGCAACAGTCGAGAAGTTGGTGCGCCACGGTTTCGTGCATCCATGATTTGACTGGCCGCCCAGATTAACAAATCAGCATCCCAGATCGTCGCCATGCCGTATTCCGGTACGGCCTCGACCTTGATGGCCACATCATTGCGATCATAGATCAGGGGCTTTACACGACGCCCCTTTGCCAGTGAAAAGAACGGGAACGCCATCAAGTCTTGGTAATCTCGAATGCCAGATGGTTCAGGGGTGCAGGAAAACAGTTCGAGTTGTTTGCGTTCTGATGGGGGGCCTTGAGGCATTAATTCTTCACGATTTCTGAAGTCGAACTGCGTTTGCGTTCGTCCACCCAGGCATCGAGATCACGCTGGTCATACATAACGCGTGATCCTGCTTTCCAATACCGTGGGCCACCTCCTGAAATCCTCAATCGATCAAGGGTTTTTGAACTTAAACCGAGATATTCAGCCGCCTTGACGCGGTTTAGATAATTAATCTTCTCCATTGCAGTCTTTTCCTGTCAGCTCATGTCAGTTGATGACGAGTAAAGACTTTGTGGGTTGTTTTGGGGAGTGCCGTTTATGGCCTGCATCAAAAACGGCACTCTTACGGGCTACTGATTAGGACTGAAACCAAGTAACGTCTTATAACCACCATTCATGAAATAACGGCCACGTTCTACGCGTCGCCGTACACGGTTCTTCAGGGCGCTGTTGTTAAACCAGTCTGAGGCAACATGTTCGGGAGGGTAGAGATCAAGGGCGATTTGTCGCAAACTTTTTCCTCTAAGAGAGCCATCCAATGCGATCAATAATTCACGATGCTTATGAAGTGATGGCAGACATTTTTTTTGCTTTCCCGTGAGAGATATCCCACAAGGTTTTTACTTTCTTAATCTGGCTCGGAAGATCCAGGTCAAAGGATAGGTTGAGACTCACGTTAGAATGTTCGTCGAGAGTGGTTCCAGGTGGAAATATTAGCTGAACTTCTGAAGTGTTCGATGTAATCTTCAAACATTGCCTTTCATCAAGCAGGCATAAACTCTGCACAACGGTATCGACGTTGCGAAGCATTGAAATGAGTGGTGCCTTGCCCGTATCTGTCGTTTCAGCAGGGATAGTCGTATCTCGCATATCCGGGTGCCAGAGCGGTGGTGTGTCTTGCCTGGGATTGGCAAAAGTAAGCAATCCCCATTTTCGAGCCCGTAAGTCGGATTTTGCTTGTTGAATGCAGGGGAAAGAGTTGCTTCCTACATTGGTATGTTTCTTCGTCATGTGACAACACACATCTTTTTGGTAATTTCGGTTTCTTTGAAGGTATGCCCAGGCGATTTGCGAGGGGGTTGTTAGGGAGTAATTCTGAATGTTCATATTTGCCTCTCGTATATAGGGTGAAAAGGCGCGATAATGATCTATTGATTGCAAAAAGTTTGTTAATTTTTGAGCGTAATTATATAAAATAAATACCTGTTAGGTTGTGTGTTCTCCATATTAGGTATGTTGCAGGACCTTGAATGAAAATACGATGCGCCTGTGGAATGGAAACATCTGCATGCTGATGTCTAAATGCGCACTTTAGAGCGTTGTTTCTGTAAGCGAGAGGCTGAACGCAATTGAGAGCGTTAGATGTGATTTAGTTCATATTTTTTTATATTTACGGCGATGAACGCCGTAAATACAAAAGAATGTAAACTTATTGTTAAGCTGAGTGGTTTATGTTATGGTTTGTGTGCGGCGACTATCGCCGTATATGTGGAAAAATTTAAACTATGCCGATAAATGTCAAAACACGTTCACATCTAATAACGCTGGTGCCGCACGGGCTTGTGGCTACCAGAGGTTGGCTTATGGAGCAGGGGGTGGCACGCCATAGCCTCGATAATTTGGTGAAGAGCCAGCAACTCATATCGCTCAGCCATGGTGTTTACAAACGCCCGGAAACGAAACTCACATGGGAGGGCGCTGTTTGTTCTCTCCAACGTATGGGGCGGGACCTCACTGTTGGTGGGCTCAGTGCGTTATCTCTCCAGGGGCAAGCGCATTACTTGTCATTGTCAGAGCAAAAAAATGTCTATCTATACGGCTCTGATATCTTGCCTACATGGCTTAATAAGTTGATGCCGGGCATAATTTTTTATTACCACAACAACACCCGGCTCACAGGAAAAAACGTAACAGATACTATGTCGGATTTTACGATCAAAATACCCTGGTCAGATGGTGGGGATCGCATAACAATGTCTTCGCCAGAGCGTGCATTATTCGAAGTTTTGCTGGACGTGCCTGCTAAAATTTCTTTCGAGCACGCTGATCTACTCATGCAGGGACTGACAACCCTGTCACCGCGACGCTTGGAGAAGCTCCTGCAAAAGATATCAAGCATTAAAGTAAAACGGCTTTTCTTCTTCCTCACCGACCGTCAGCAGCATCAGTGGCGTAACAAACTTAACCCTGAAGATTTCGATCTGGGTAAGGGAAAACGGATGCTCGCCAAAGGTGGTCGATTAGACAAGGCCTACCAGATAACCGTGCCGGAGGCGCTATATGGACCGCAACAGTGAGTATTTCAAGCAGGTCCAGTTGTTGGTGCGCGTCTTGCCGCTTGTTGCAAAAGAACAGTGCTTCGCCTTGAAGGG
>JABJOR010000349.1 GCA_018664265.1 Rhodospirillales bacterium | reverse complement strand
TTTATCCGTAAATTCAAGCGGAGCTTTAGAGAAATAAAATTGTGCAGAATCAGCAAGTTCATGAACGTTTTTTGCACGTTCCTTTAAGCCTGGCATAACACGTTCAAGCAGGTTCATATCTTCATTATCAAGGTCTTTGCCACGTTTTTTTGCAATCGATGGGGCTATGAGTTCAGCCAACGCGCTATCATCCCCATTACGCATATAATGACCGTTCAGGTTTGTCAGTTTTACGAAATCAAACCTCGAAGCCGACCTGCCGACGCTCTCAAGATTAAACCATTCAATGGCTTGTTCTGTGCTAATGATTTCCTCATCACCATGCGCCCAGCCCAGACGCAGCAGATAATTGCGCATGGCTTCCGGCAAGAACCCCTGATCGCGATAGGCGTCAACACCAAGAGCACCATGGCGTTTTGACATTTTAGCGCCATCAGGGCCATGAATGAGCGGAATATGCGCAAATTCCGGTATATCCCACCCCAGAGCAACATAGAGTTGATACTGACGAAAAGCATTGGTCAGGTGATCATCACCACGAATAACATTTGTCACTTCCATGTCATGATCATCAACCACAACGGCAAGCATATAGGTCGGTGTACCATCCCCGCGAAGCAGGATCATGTCGTCCAGGGTTTCATTGGCAACCCGAACTTCTCCTTGAACCTGATCCTGAATGACAGTTTCCCCTTCAAGCGGAGCTTTCAGACGAATAACGGGTTCAACATCAGCAGGAGCTTCGGAAATATCCCGATCACGCCAGCGTCCGTCATATTTCCATGGGCGACCTTCAGCTTTGGCTTCTTCGCGCATTTGCGCCAATTCTTCCTGAGTGCAGTAACACCGATAAGCCTTACCTTGTTCCAACAAGGACAAGGCAACCTCGCGGTGACGCTCTACCTGAGAAAACTGAGAGACAGCCTTGCCGTCCCAATCAAGCCCAAGCCATTTCATGCCATCAAAAATGGCTTCTACAGCTTCATCGGAAGATCGTTTACGGTCAGTATCTTCAATCCTCAACACAAAACGTCCGCCATAATGACGAGCATAAAGCCAGTTGAATAAGGCCGTGCGCGCCCCTCCAATATGAAGGAAACCGGTCGGGGAGGGGGCAAAACGTGTGACGACTGACATATTTATTTCTAGCCTTGCGTGTATAAGCAGATCATTATTTATTGCGTGCGATTATTTACCATATCCCCAAGGAACAATCCATACCGCGGCGCAGAATATTGAATTAATTTTATGAAATATATGCTAGAAAAAGCAAATAATCCTAACCCTTATGTTGCAGCGCAAAAAACAAGCTCTTTGCGCTATCTAGCGCGTAATTTCTTCAGAAATCTGTTCTATTATGATTATCATCGCTGGGTTCTGTGGTTACCAGTTTTCATGGCTTTTGGTATAGGCTTGTATTTCACCCTGAATTTTGAACCGGTTTGGTATCTTGGATTTTGTATATTGGGCACATTAGCCCTGTTTGCCCGGGTTATCAGGCATTCTCAGATATTGTTTATGCTGGTTATTACCCTGTGTTTTGTGGCGCTTGGTTTTAGTGCAGCTCAGTTTAGAACAGCCCGTGTTGCAACAACCAGCCTACAACGCGAAATTGGCCCTCTGAATTTTTCTGGCCGTGTAATGCAGATGGAAACAATGCCGACTGGATCGCGTGTTATACTTGAGAACCTTCAAATTGATGGCCCAATCAAAGCCTTTGAAGTCCCGGAAAGAGTACGCATTCGGATCAACACGTCCAAAGGAGAGAGCTTTCGTCCCGGTGACTGGATCAAGCTTTACGGTGTCTTGCGACCACCATCCTCACCAGCAAGCCCCCATGCCTTTGATTTTCAACGTTATGCATTTTTTAAGGGCATTGGGGGTGTCGGGTTTTCCATGAGCATCCCCCAAATCATAAGGCAGGCCAAAGAGAGCAATGCAGCCGTTTCCTTTAATTTACTGCAATCTCAAATCAGACAGACTGTCAGCAATCACATTCGGAATGCTTTACCGAACGAGACAGGAGCGGTCGCAACAGCGCTGATCACTGGAGAAAAGAAAGGAATTTCCAGAAACACTATGGAGGCCATACGTGATGCAGGACTTGCACACCTTTTGGCTATATCGGGATTGCATATCGGTCTTGTGGCAGGATTGGTGTTTTACATAGTGCGTGCGCTACTGGTTCTAAGCCCCGGTGTAGCTGTGCGCCACCCTATCAAAACGTGGGCAGCATTAGCGGCTTTGATTGCGGCGTTCGGCTATACTCTGCTTGCAGGATCAACCATTCCAACATTACGTGCCTTTACCATGATGGCGTTTGTTCTTGGGGCCATCACCATGGGAAGGCGGGGGATAACCCTGCGATTGGTTGCCGTTGCTGCTATTGTGATTTTGTTGTTTCAACCCGAAAGCTTGCTCGGGGCCAGCTTTCAACTCTCTTTTGCTGCAGTAACAGGACTGGTGGCAACCTATGAAGCCATCAGCAGGCGCTACAGCACCGCATGGCGCAAGCGAAACATCATCATTCGCATGTTGGTTTATCTTGGCGGAGTAGGGCTTTCCACATTCATAGCCGGATTGGCAACGGCACCCTTTGCGGCTTATCACTTTCATCAACTAGCCAGTTATGGGGTTCTTGCCAATTTGTTTGCGGTCCCTGCAACTGCCCTGTGGATTATGCCAAGTGCCGTACTTGGTGTTGTTTTGATGCCACTGGGGCGTGAGTCTATTGGACTTGTTCCCATGGGATGGGGGATTGACGCTGTCATTGCCGTTGCC
>JABJOR010000348.1 GCA_018664265.1 Rhodospirillales bacterium | reverse complement strand
GTTCGGAACCGGTAAATCAGACCCCATTGAAAATTCAGCAGATTTCAAGACTGACCCCTGGACGGTCAGCGTCGACGGCGCCGTTGCCAATCCGGGCACCTACGATGTTAATGATCTGGTGCGTCCCGAAAATCTTGAAGAACGGGTTTATCGTTTTCGCTGTGTTGAAGCATGGTCCATGGTGGTGCCCTGGGTCGGTGTATCGCTCGGTGATGTCATCAAGCGACTGGAACCCTCGTCGAAGGCTAAATATGTAGCGTTTGAAACCCTGCATGATCCGGACCAGATGTCGGGACAACGAAACTGGAATTTCAAGTGGCCTTATGTTGAGGGTCTGCGCATGGATGAAGCTATGAATTCCCTGAGCCTGCTTTGTGTGGGCATGTATGGCGAGACCCTTCCCAATCAGAATGGTGCGCCGATACGACTGGTGATTCCATGGAAATATGGCTTTAAATCCATCAAGTCCATCGTGCGTATAAGCTTTGTGGAAAAAGAACCACCAACCACATGGAATTTAATCAGCCCGCGCGAATACGGCTTCTATTCCAATGTGAATCCGGAGGTCAGTCACCCCCGCTGGAGCCAGTCCCGCGAACGCCGTGTCGGAGGCAGCCTGTTTGACGGCAAACGCCCGACGCTGATGTTTAACGGGTACGAGCAAGACGTGGCAGGGCTGTACTCAGGTATGGATTTGAAAAGTAACTACTAATATATCGGGAACAATGATCAGTATGTTTAATGGGGGATTCAAGAAGGCTGTAAAGCCCATCGTGTTTATCGTATGTCTGCTACCAGTTGCCTGGGTGATTTGGCTTGCCTTCACCCCTGGTCCAGCAGGGAGCGGCCTTGGCGCCAACCCACAGGAATATATAAATCGCTACCTTGGTGATTGGGCGTTGCGCATGTTGCTTATTGCCCTCGCCATAACCCCGCTGCGATTGGTCCTTGGCTGGTCCGGCGCCATGCGGTTTCGCCGCATGACGGGCCTATACGCTTTTTTCTATGCGTTCCTGCATCTCACCAGTTATGTGGTTTTGGACCAAACCTTTGACTGGCAGGAAATCTGGAATGATATTCTCAAGCGTAACTACATCACTGTTGGAATGATTTCTCTGATCCTGTTTATTCCGCTTGCAGCAACATCCACCAATGGCATGATCAAAAGGGTCGGGGCCAAGCGTTGGCGCAAACTCCATAAACTGGTCTACATCATTGCGCCGCTGACATGCCTGCATTTTTTTATGATGCGTAAAGGCGTTCAGACAGAACCACTGGTCTATGCAGGCATAGCAACAGCATTACTTGCCGTACGACTGAGACACTGGATGCGCGTGAAGTTCAGGCGTTCTGCATCCTTGTTTAACACTTTACATTTTCATTGGCAGTTTGATCGCAATGAAATTGTAAAGCCAGGCAAAGATAGCTCCGCCAATCAGCCCATCCACAAAACCCCAGACGAATCCAATTAGGCTGCCCCAAACGGATACAGAATATCCCGGATACAAGGTGAGCAAGAATTCCATTCCCGAATGATCAACGTCTCTGATCATAACCCACCAGGTTACTGTGAAAACACCAACACCCCACCAGAACGCGAACGTCAGTGCGAAAGCACGAATGTTGAGCAACATAATACAATCCTCCATACAATTATTAGCGAGACGACAGAGCATTCACCATGCAATATTACAGAGTATTCAGATCAGATATTGTCCACATTCACATCATTGGCACGCTTGCCATAATGATCGTGAAAGTCGGCACCCGTACAGGGTGAACGCACATTGCGTCGCTTACATACACCAGCGGGACGTCTTGTTTGTTTTTTGAAAGCATCGGTGTGGCGACTGGATTGAGAAAATTTAAATATCTCGGATTGCTGTTCGAGAAATCGAAGATAACAATCACTCATCGCTTTTCCTGCTGACATGGAAGCAACAAGAGTTACACGTTGATATTCAAGTGCTGTTAGAAACAGGTTCCGCATATCAGGGCCTCCTGACATTACCGATTACAAGG
>JABJOR010000347.1 GCA_018664265.1 Rhodospirillales bacterium | reverse complement strand
GATGCTGATGTTGATGGCTCGCACATCAGAACGTTGCTTCTGACATTCTTCTTCCGCCAGATGCCAGAGCTGATCGAAAAAGGGTATCTCTATATTGCCCAGCCTCCGCTGTATCGTGCCAAGCGCGGAAATTCGGAAGTCTATCTAAAAGACGACCGCACATTGGAAGACTATCTTTTCAATGCGGCGATTGACGAAGGCACGGTATTTACCACGTTTAACGGAACCCAGATTTCCGGTCAGGACTTGCGCAATATTGTGGAAGCCGCACGGGTTATCAAGCCAGTTCTTGTTCGTCTTGCTCGCCAATTACCACTGGCAATTATTGAACAAGCCGCTGTGCTGGGCGCGCTTGATACGGCTTTGTTATCTGATCCGGAACATTCCGGCGCGGTCGCAGGTGAAATTGCAAAGCGCCTGAATGCGCTTGCCGATGAGCACGGAAAAGGCTGGCAGGGAAGTATCCTCGATGATGGTGGCCTGAGCTTCGCGCGTACCCTGCGTGGTGTGACGGAGACCCATGTTATTGATAGTGCCGTGGTGCATTCTTCCGATGCGCGTCATTTGCTCACCCAGGCCGCAGCGTTACAAGACCTCTACCTGGCCCATGGCAAACTATTTGCCAAAGATAAAGAATATGACATTACCGGCCCGGTATCGCTTGTCGACACAATTACCGAGATCGGTCGTAAGGGCGTAGGTATGAACCGCTATAAGGGATTGGGCGAAATGAACCCTGAACAGCTATGGGAAACCACGCTGGACCCCAACGTTCGCGCATTGTTACAGGTCAAGATCGGTCAGTTAGATGATGCCGAAGAGGTTTTCTCAACCTTGATGGGCGACGTCGTCGAACCCCGCCGCGAATTCATCCAGAACAACGCCCTGAAGGTCGCCAACCTGGACGTTTGATGGATTTGTCGGGTGTGAATTGACACATAAAACGCGAATCTTGACATATAAAACGCGAATTTTGTGACACATAAAACGCGAATGCTGAGCTGTGCAAAATATACTTCAAATTTTCACTTAATCAACGATTATAGAAGAAATCCATACTCAACTTGGATTTTGGAATTTGAGAACTTATGGAAATGGAAACGCCATCTCAGAGTTGTCATGTATCAATTCATATGAGCAAAAACTATTCAGGACGCTAATAGTTGTATGTAATATGAAGAGTTCACCTTTTCCAAGGAACACACGCCATCTTCCCGACATCAAAACTAATCATTTCACGCCTGATTATGAGCTCCTTAATAGGATCTCTAGCATTTCTAGCGTCATAGGCCTTCTTGAATAATTCAAAGCTCGATCTATCAATTTCGTCTTGTGTCATATCTGGTTTGGTCATAGTTGGAAACTCTTCTCAACACTCAGGAATCGTCGTCTGCGAAGGACAATCGCAAGTTATTACTGATTTGTGTTATCCATTCTGGCATGACATCGATGTCAGAAGCAATTGTCTCCCATTGCCTCACAGCATCCTTGACCTGGTCATAAATTGAATCAGCAAGACCGCGTTTCATGGAAGCGCCCTTTGCCACGGCACGCAGATCTTCAATCGTGAAATTATCCCTTTTATTATTTAGAGACATCTGGTGTTTATTTGTCCAATCACCTTTAGAATTGTAGCTGTACGTCAGATCGTAAGCAGGCGACAGTGACCACTGGCCAGCCTGGTTCATCAGAAAGGCAATATTCTTCACATGATCATCCTGGTTACGGGCCACAATGTTAAAAACCATCCTGCGAAATTGTTCTTCAATATCACTCAATGGCAATCCGAGTTGGCGCATAACGAGAAATGCCTGCTCGTAGCTATAGGCACCGGCCATATTGAAATCAAAATGTGCCATGCCGCCCAGTGACTGCATATGTAACTTTTCACCATTCATCAAACGATCAAATCGCCTGGTCATGAAATGACGACGGCCATTCTCCTCCATTAATCGGCATTCATTCATTTTGATGCCTGCCTTTTCGGCCATCTTGTAATATGCGTACTCAATGGCACCAAACCCTTCAGGGTCAGCAATTTCCTTATCCTTGTTGTCTTTCACGCCATCAAATTTTAGAAGCCAGTAACTAAACTCGGGAGGAACATCGATCTGTCCGGATCGCACTTCATTGGTTTTTTCATTCCAGGCAATAATGGCTTTGGCGCGCGCGCCGCCGGCAGACGTGCCAACACGCAAGATCTCTTTTAGTGAGTCTTCTTTGTCTTTATCTGCAAATGTTACCTGTAGGTCATTTCGATGTGACAGGACCTCTGAAGCCAGATCCACAAGAGCATCAATCTTTATCTTTTTGGATTTACGAGGCTTTGGCCCAAGTGCTGGAGTAAATTCCAGGGCGCCCATTCCACGTGTGCCAGTGTAACAAAGCCTCTCAACAGCGTCGAAACTTTCCGGCAATCGACCCTGCGTGGCCAGCCAGGCATCGATCAGGGCATTGCCAAATTTGTCCGGCAAGCTGTCGGCGAGCAAACCAGGTAATCCATGAAAGGACTGTGGGCTCAGATTGCCAAATGAGTAGACATGTGCAGGAGACGAGGGCAGGGGCATTGCTATGGGCGAGACCTGAATACCGGAAGCAAGGAAACTGGAATCATATTCAAAGTCAGCAACAGCAGTTGCAGCTGCTGTCCCGCTATCTATGGAAACAGCGCCGATCGACGTACCCCATAATCTGACTTCGGCAACTGTTGTCATGACTGATCTTCCCCATCTGATTTTGAATCTCCCCACGTAAAGGGACGCCCTTTATTCTCGGATGGTGATAGGAGCAGCAAATTGCTTTTAGATGATGCCCGTTTTCTTTCTTTCCCTTTATACTTCAGAAGTTCAATAGGGCTTGTCTGCGAAGCAGGAATAAGAAGATCCAGTCTGCTGATCATTTCTAGACCACGTAAGAGCCGTATGAGGTTTGTCAGCTGAACAGAGTGGCCGTTCTCGACCCTTTCAACAGTGCTCCTGGACACGCCCGATTTGTTGGCTAGCTCAGTTTGTTTAAGGCCTAGGAGCAACCGACGCTTCGATAGGCGTTCACCTAATTCCAACAGGACAGTCTCATCAGTAAGTATGTTATCAATTTCCATAATGCTTCTCTTTTGATGAATTAATGATGCTTTTATCAATTATTCTTCAATTATGAGGTGTTATATCATATTTTTAATGATATTGCAAAGTGTCAATTTTGATGAATTAATCTATAAAATAGACACAATTCAGCAACTTTGAAGAATTAAAGCGCAACAAGCGTATTGAGAGGGGTGCTTTGTGTGGGATTTTGCAATGTATGTAGTGCATTCATGTATATCGCAAGCCAGCATTGCGAACGATGTCGGTGTTTCCTATTCCTAGTAGCATTGTCATATGCCGTCAGTTAAGGAGGGCTCAGGTACTGCCCTTCTTCAAAAACAACCATCCTGCTTGGTTGGTATGGAAGCGTGCGCTACCGCCCATCATTGGGCGCGGCAACTCAATGAGCTTGGCCATAAGGTCAAGCTGATGCCATCTCATTATGTAAAGCCCTAGTCGATCGCAGATAGGAGATCTCGAAATGCATTGTCGGTTTTTGGTGCTACACCTTTCAGAATCATAAAGCCATCCAGGAGGCGAACATTGCCTTCTTCCTCGCATGCTATGCCGACAGCATTTGCACTGACCAGATCGAATTTATAATGCTCGAAATAAATATTCACCTCTTCGCCGCCATAAAGCGTAGATTTTTGCTCTTCCAACATCATAAGGCGTTTTGTTTCTTCTACGCTAACCTGAGATGGGCGAACAAATGTTTGTTTAGCGAAGTAATTGGTGAAGTGATAAAAGAGCGGTTTCTTATCACTGCCAGACCGCGAGTTTCAGATATTTACTCTGCTATTGTCGTTGAGATAACGCGTCTCAACACAATGCGGCCAGATCATGTGCAGTTACCAATTCCCAGCCGGAGAACTCTCTATAGAGAAATTGAGAAAATCGATAAGTATACATATCTGGAAGGTCGATATGGCAAGCGTATTGCTAAAAGAGAAACAAGACATGTTGGCCTGGGTGCCAAAACTTCAAGGCCATTGGAGCGGGTAGAAATTGACCATACTCCTCTTGATATTATTATCTTTGATGATCAGCGTGAAATTCTAATTGGCCGACCTAACCTTACCCTTATCATTGATCGGTATCTAGCAGATCATTGCCCTAACTGCCGGAAGGCATTGCATTGGAAGCGAGCAGAGCTAGGGCGATGTGATTGTGGCCAGGATTTAACGAAAATTTCTACAAAATCAGCAAGTAACCAGGCGATAGCTGTGTGCAAGCACATAGAACAATTACTACATGATAATGGAGAGGCCGTGAGTTCAAACGAAATGCCTGAGCCATTCAAGTCCATGGATCTCAGTGAGCATATAAATCATCTACTCTTTCTCGCCGTTTATATGTCTGGGCAAGGTCGCGGTACGGGTCGGCAAATGCTCTATAAGCTTGCCTCTGGAGCTTCTGAAGAAGTCTTTGAAAGGGTATCGTCTTCTCTTTTCGATTGGCCTAACTCGTTTAATACCTTGCTCGATAGCATTCGGCATCATGCGGGAAATAATACATCTCGAACAGGACTTGAAGCAGAATTTCAGTCTTTCTATTCTGGCCTATATGGGAAGAGCCTGGAAGCATCCAGTTTGAGTGCTGTTAAAACAGCGTTCTCAAATTATCTTCATCAATACTGGGATGGGGGCATTCTCAATACGAAGAATAAAAAAATTGATACCTACAGCCAAGAAGATCGACGATATCTCAGCTTGGCGGAAGCAGCCCTAAAGATTGAAGTTCATCCCTCAATCATTAAAAAAGATATTCTACGAGGTGATTTAGAAGCAGAGTGCAAAACTGTGAATGGGCGGATGTTTACCTTGATTGCCCAGGGTGATTTGGAGAACTACCGCAACAGTAGAAACAATTTGATAACGACCAAAGAGGTGCGAGAAAAATTAGGTCTTTCTAAGAAACCATTTAATCTATTGGTAAAAGAAGGTGTTATCAAAGCTGTCAAAGGCCCACCAATTGATGGATCAACGCTTTGGGTATTTGAGCATGATCACATAATGCAATTATCTATAGCGCTTTTCAGTAATCTTCCGGTCCGGAAAATTAAACCGGATGAGATTGAAATGGGAAAGGTTCTCCGCTCAGCATCTGCAAAAGGCATTAAGCTCTCTGAGATCATAAAGGCGCTGTTTTCTGGTTCCCTTAGGGCATCTTGTAAACAGCCGTGTAAAAATGGCATTCAGAGTCTCTGTTTTCGTAAGGATACAATGTTCGAATATCTTAACAAAACAAGTCGGACAATTGATTGGGCTTTACCCATTCAAAAAGCTGCACACCAAATGCATTTGAATGAAGAAGCCGTCAGGGATTTGGTTAGACACCGTTTCCTGAAAACGATGATTGTTAATTCTGCTGGAAGGCCAAGAAAATTAATATCAATTGATTCTATGGAGCAATTTCTAAAGACATACGCTTTGTCTACAGAATTAGCCCTCTGCATGAACACATCATCAAAGGCCGCTGTTCTCTTACTTAAGTCTGAAGGGATACAACCTGTCACAGGACCGACAGTCGACGGTAGCCGGCAGTATTTCTACATTCGGAAAGAGGTGTTGCCGTATTTGAAGAAGCTGAAGGCTGATTGATAGGGGAGTTATTCAATATTTGTGAGATCGATCGAATAAACAATTGTTGTCAGCTTTCAGGGTTAAAGCGGACGTGAAATGATAGCTGCGAAGTAGGCTGCTGATGACCCAGGCTGTTCTCTAACTCGGGCTTGGAAGTCAAGCACTCTGTGCTGCACCTATCGGGTTCACTGTTCTCTCCGCAGTAGGGTCAAAGCCCTCTGCATAATGGCGTTGGAGGACGTTGGCGGATCAATGTGTAAAT
>JABJOR010000346.1 GCA_018664265.1 Rhodospirillales bacterium | reverse complement strand
TGATGGTTAACAAGTTATTGATATCTGATAATTCGATATGCATTCAATTGCTTCACAGAAATCAGTAATAAAAGAAACTATGCCTAAAAAGTATACAATAGATACTCCTTATAAGCCCGGATTATAACAGAATCAGACAATACCAAATCGCGAGCACCCGGAGCAACCAGAGACATGCATATCCTGTAAAGAGTTTATAATTGCCAGTGAAATTTCAAACGGCAGAACTTGCCGGGCAAAGACTTCCGAAACGCCTGACTTGCCATCTAAAATTTTGCTTAAAGTCACCATAATCAATTGTTTTTATTGAATAAAAATATTGGCACACATCCTGCAAGGTAAGGCTCGGGTATAAGACGTTTCGACGTAAAGGTATGGTACAATGGAAAATACACTTTTTGTCGCTTTATCGCGACAGGTAACACTCCGCCGACAAATGGATGTTGTTGCAAATAATATTGCAAATATGAACACCACTGGTTTTAAGGGCGAGAAAATGATGTTCGTGGAACATCTGGTTCGCTCAAAAAGTGATGAGAACAAACTTGGCGATACACTGAATTATGTTCGCGATATTGCGACAGTCAGGGACACCACCAAGGGCAACATCAGTCAAACAGGAAACCCGCTTGATCTGGCGATAACAAAAGAAGGTTATTTTGCTATTGAAACAGCAACAGGCGAACAATACACCCGTAATGGACGGTTTCAGCTGGATGCGACAGGCCAATTGGTAAACCAATCCGGACATTCGGTTTTGTCCAGCACAGGGCAGCCCTTCTTTTTCGGCCCGACAGATACAAATATCGTAATTTCAGGTGACGGAACGGTTGCTACTGAAAATGGATCACTTGGGCGCCTCCGTGTTGTTCAGTTTGATGATGAATTAGCCCTGAAACAAAGCGGCGGCTCATTGTTTAAAGCTGAAACAGGCAACCCACCTATTGATGTCGAGTTCCCCAACGTTGCTCAGGGAGCACTTGAAAGCTCCAATGTTCAACCAATTATCGAAATGACACGAATGATTGAAGTGCATCGACAGTATGAAAGCGTCAAAAGCTTTATTGATCGCGAAGATGAGCGTCAAAAATCCATGATACGCGAACTGAGTAAAACGGTCTGATCCGTTAACGTTACAGCAGCTCTATGAGCAAACAAATTTATTCCGAAAGGATAGAAAAATGAGATCTTTAAATATTGCCGCAACGGGCATGATGGCCCAGCAAAGAAATGTCGAAGTTGTTTCCAACAACCTTGCTAATATGAACACGACATCTTACATGCGTCGGCGCACAGAATTCCACGATCTTCTTTATCAAAATCTCCGCCGGGTTGGCTCATCGTCATCGGATTCGGGAACGATCGTTCCATCCGGTGTTCAAATTGGCCTAGGCGTCAAACTGGCGGCTGTTTACCGCATCCACGAGCAAGGCAATCTGACGGCAACAGACAACACCTTTGATCTGGCAATTCAGGGCGAAGGGTTTTTTGAAATTGAATTACCATCAGGTGGAACTGGTTATACCCGCGACGGCACCTTCCAGCTCAATGCAAATGGAGAAATGGTCACGCATGACGGCTACGCTGTTCAACCAGGCATAAGCATTCCAAGCGATGCCATTGATGTAACCATTAATAGCAGCGGAGAAGTCCTTGCTAAAATCCAGGGCCAAGTTGCACTTGCCAACGTTGGACAACTCAGCATTTCCACCTTCCCCAACCCAGCCGGACTGCAGGCCGAAGGCGGGAATATGTTCACAGAAACCCCTGCTTCAGGGGCAGCAACAACGGGTAATCCTGGAGAATCAGGCGTTGGCACATTGCTTCAAGGCTTCCTGGAAACTTCAAATGTGAACTCTGTTGAAGAAATATCAAATCTGATTTCGGCTCAGCGTGCTTACGAAATGAATTCCAAGGTTATTCAAACCTCTGATGAAATGATGGGTACAATCGCCAATATGCGGTGATGGAGACTGATGATGAAAACAACCACATTCATATTTATGCTTGTTGCAGGTCTACTGTTAATGCTGACATCTACAGTAGATGCATCTTCCGATGTTCAGCTTCCATTCATTGGCACAGAAGAATCTGACGCGAACCTGCCTGCTGGTCCGGTTGCTTTAAACCCTCAAGTTCTCGTAGCTGATGATATTATCGTACTTGGTGACTTGTTCATGAATGCTGGTAAGAAAGCAGGAAAAGCCGTTGCCTACTCGCCCCAACCCGGTCGCAAAACAATTTATGATGCCAAATGGCTATACCGGGTAGCCCGTTACTTCGGACTGGATTGGAAACCAGCCTCTTCACGGGAACGCATTGTCATCACTCGCGATAGCGTAACTGTAGGCTATCGCGATATTTTAGATGCTATTATGATGGCTCTTTCTGATGAAGGTGCCCCCGATGATTTGTTAGCAGAACTTTCCAATCGAAACATGCAGCTTTATTTGCCTGCAAATATCTTTCCCGAAATAGCGGTTGAAAACCTCGTTTATGATAAACGTTCCCAACGATTTAGTGCGGTTATCATAGCACCAGCCAGTAGCCCCGATGCACAACGTCACCGGGTTACAGGAAAACTGTATCAAATGGTCGATGTTCCAGTCCTCAATCGTAATATTCTGGCTGGCGAACTCATCACTCAGGATGATATCGAGTGGCAGACAATGCGAATGGAAAAGATTTCCAGAGATACAATAACGACATTCGACGGCATTGTTGGCATGTCACCCAGACGCGGCCTACGTTCTGGATTCTCTATCAGAACAACAGAAATTCAATCACCCGTTTTGGTTAAAAAGAAGTCTCTTGTGACAATCGTTCTGGAACATGAATTCATGACACTTACCGCAAAAGGGCGTGCAATGCAGAGCGGATCAATGGGTGATGTAATCAGCATTACCAACTCTCAAAGCAACCAAATTGTCGATGCAGAAATAGTTGGCCCAGGAAGAGCAGTAGTACGAACCTTATCTTTGGTGGCCATGAACTAGCCTATTAAAAATTACTCAGAAATATTTCGCACGCAAATCTGTTAACAGTGAAAATGAGAATTCAAATGACCTATACAAAGCCTGATACTCTCTTGAAGAGCAACAAATCAGCAAAGTGCTTTGCTGTACGCACTCTGGCTATCACCATTGCCCTTGGCGCTCTGTCTGGCTGTCAGACTTTCAACCGTCTTGCCGATATTGGTAAAGGGCCAGACTTAACCAGCATAAGCAACCCTGTCGCTGCGCCAAGTTATCAGCCCGTCGCCATGCCTATGCCAGCACCGTTAGCTATTGCTGACAACCCTAATTCGTTATGGCGCGCAGGGGCAAAAGCATTTTTCAAGGATCACAGAGCCAAAGAAATTGGCGATATTCTTACCGTAAAACTGGCGCTAAATGATGGTGCGACGCTGAAAAACAAAACCACAAGAGATCGAGTCGATACAGAAGATGCAAAAATAACAGAACT
>JABJOR010000345.1 GCA_018664265.1 Rhodospirillales bacterium | reverse complement strand
GGCCGCTTCCAGTATGGGGGAACTCAGGCGTCCATCATATCCAACGGCAACCGTTTTACAGCCGCGCTCACCGGCAATGGTTCCAAAGCCCTGACCTATGGCACGAACTGCATCCGGTGTCAGTTGTGTTTCAACAATCCCGCGAATGTCATATTCTCGCAGGATGACTGGATCGAGTGCGAAGCCATGTGCCATCTCGCTGTTCTCCTGATTGCTACTTTTGTGGACGACCGATGCTTGAGTATGAAAACCCTTCTGCGATCATTTCATCCGGATTATAGATGTTGCGCAGATCAATCATGACAGGGCTTTTCATAAGCTCTTTCATGCGGCTTAGCTCCAGAGCGCGGAACTGATTCCATTCGGTGATGATAACCACGGCGTCAGCATCCTTAAGGGCTTCGTATGAATCGCTGCACCAATTAACCCCCTCAATCATCTCTTTGGCTTCTTTCATGCCTTCAGGATCATAGGCCTGAATGGACGCGCCTTGAGCTTGAAGGGCTGGAAGAATGTCGAGACTCGGTGCGTCACGCATGTCATCGGTATTTGGCTTGAAAGTTACACCGAGAACGGCAATGGTTTTGCCGTCTACCGAGCCATCACAGGCGGTAACAACGCGTTCTGCCATGGCAAGCTTGCGCTTGTTATTAACATCTACAACGCTTTCAACAATACGCAATGGGCTGCCAGCTTCCTGGGCTGTTCGTACCAACGCCAGTGTGTCTTTTGGAAAACATGATCCGCCATAGCCGGGACCAGCGTGCAGGAACTTACGGCCAATCCGTCCATCAAGGCCAATACCGGCAGCAACGTCATGCACATTGGCATCCAGTTTTTCACACAGATCAGCGATTTCATTAATGAAGGTGATCTTGGTGGCAAGGAAAGTATTCGCCGCGTATTTGATCATTTCGGCAGTCGTGCGAGAGGTAAACAAAATTGGTGTTTCTGTCAGATACAAAGGTCTGTACAGCTCGCGCATAACGGCCTGGGCGCGCTCGCTTGTTGTGCCAATAACCACACGATCGGGGCGCATGAAATCTTCAATAGCAGAACCTTCGCGCAGGAATTCAGGATTTGAAACTGCATCGAAATCTGCGTCCGGGCGAACTTTGCGGACAACGTTTTCCACTTCGCGTCCAGTACCAACCGGGACTGTGGATTTGGTGACGATGACAGTGTAGCCATCAATAGCTTCGGCAATTTCTTCCGACGCGGCATAGACATAGCTTAAATCTGCATGGCCATCACCGCGACGACTCGGTGTTCCCACCGCGATGAAAACTGCATCGGCACCTTTGACGGCGTCAGGAAGAGATGTGGTGAAAGACAGACGTCCAGACTCGACATTCTTTTTTACAAGAGCATCCAGCCCTGGCTCAAAGATCGGGATAATACCTTTTTTGAGGTCTTCAATCTTTGTCGCGTCCTTATCAACGCAGACCACATTTATGCCAAATTCCGAGAAGCAGGTCCCCGAGACGAGACCTACGTAGCCGGTTCCAATAACCGCAATGCGCATCAGCCATATTCCTTCAAAATAGATGAGACGCCCTCTGCCATGTCATCACGTGACAAGGCGAAGGCTATATTGGCTTCGATAAATCCGAGGCGGCTACCGCAATCAAAGCGTTTGCCTTCAAATCGGGTACCGTGAAAATCAGTGGAACCGATCAAGGAGGCCATAGCATCGGTAAGTTGTATTTCGCCCCCTACCCCGGTTTCATGTTTGTCCAATTCTCTTAAAACAGCAGGCTGCAAGATATAGCGGCCAATAATTGACAGCGTTGACGGAGCATCTTTTGGGTCAGGCTTTTCAATAAGAGCCTTTGCCTTGGCGATTTTTCCGTCATCGGATTCAATATCTAGAATCCCGTAACGATTTGTGTGCTCGCGTGGAACGTCTTCAACGGCAACCACATTGCCACCGACTTGATTATAGACTTCTATCATTTGCTTCAAACAGCCGGGCTCGGCAAGGATCAGATCATCGGCAGAAAGAACCGCAAACGGCTCGTCTCCGATAAAGTTCCTGCCACACCAGACGGCATGCCCAAGACCAAGTGGTTTTTGCTGGCGTACGTAAGCCAGTTGCCCCGGCGGTGGTGAACAAGTCTGCACGGTTTGTAAATCATCCAATTTGTCGCGCTCTGTCAGGACCTGTTCCAGTTCCACGGCATGATCAAAGTGATCTTCCATGGCACCCTTGCCGCGCCCTGTAACAAATATGAACTGTTCAATCCCTGCATCGCGAGCTTCTTCCACGGCGTACTGGATCAAGGGCTTGTCAACAATTGGCAGCATTTCTTTCGGCAACGCCTTGGTTGCAGGCAAAAATCTGGTGCCAAGTCCGGCGACAGGGAAAATAGCTTTTTTGACGGGTTTGAATGTCATGGTATTGATCGCAATATTATCAATATGTTGAGTTGTATCCTTGTGCCATAGACACGCGCTCTCAGCAAGGGACTCTAGCCATTTATCAGCAAATCTTTGGCCTGATTGATTTTTGCGGCAAGGTAGGTTGATCCGCCTTTGTCAGGGTGCATGCTGGCGATCAGGTGTCGATGGGCTTCGCGAATGTCGTCCTGACTTGCATTTTCATCGACCCCCAGTATCTGCAAGGCTTCCGTGCGACTCATTTCACCACTGCTTGTGTTGCCTGATGAAGTTTGACTGGTGTCCTGATCATGCCAGTCCGGATATTCGCGATTAAGGTAGGTTTCCAGCACCTGTGCCGATTGCCCGTCATCCTTGCGACATTCCTGCAATAACGAGATCAATTCTGCTACATCAAGGGAGCCAAGAATGCGGCCTTGATAAGTGCCCCGTAAAACATCGCCGCGCATAGCGCCGCTGTCGTGGTCCAACACCATATGCAAATAGCGGGTGGT
>JABJOR010000344.1 GCA_018664265.1 Rhodospirillales bacterium | reverse complement strand
ATTATAGCAGATGAAGACTCGTACGTTAGTTATCTGGAAGGCTGTACTGCGCCGCAACGTGATGAACATCAACTTCATGCTGCTGTTGTTGAATTGATTACTCATGATAATGCAGAAATCAAATACTCTACAGTTCAAAACTGGTATCCCGGTAACAAAGAAGGCAAGGGCGGCATTTACAATTTTGTAACCAAGCGTGCCGCTTGTCGGGGCAAAAACTCCAAGGTTTCCTGGACGCAGGTGGAAACCGGGTCAGCCGTAACCTGGAAGTATCCGAGCTGTATTTTGCTGGGCGATAATTCGGTTGGTGAGTTCTACTCTATTGCCATTACCAATAATTATCAGCAAGCCGATACCGGAACAAAAATGATCCATATTGGCAAGAATACCAGCTCAAGAATCATCTCAAAAGGCATTGCCGCAGGACGTTCAGACCAGACCTATCGCGGACTGGTTCGCTTGTCAGGCAAGGCGGAAGGGGCGCGAAATTATACGCAGTGTGATTCATTGTTAATTGGTGATGTGTGTGGCGCTCACACCATTCCTTATATTGAGAGCAAAAACAGCTCTGCTGTAGTGGAACATGAAGCCACCACCTCTAAGATCAGTGAAGATCAATTATTTTACTTACGTCAACGCGGTATTCCGGAAGAAACAGCCGTTGCATTAATTGTGAACGGGTTCTGTCGCGATGTATTACAACAATTGCCCATGGAATTTGCTGTTGAAGCGCAAAAGTTAGTCGGTATATCACTCGAAGGCAGTGTTGGCTAAATAAGCTCAGATTATAAGATTGATGAAAACAAAAGGATACGATTAGAAATGCTGGAAATCAGTGGATTGCACGTCAGTGTTGACGGCAAGGAAATAATCAAAGGGCTGGACCTGAAGCTTGAAACAGGCAAGGTCCACGCCATTATGGGGCCAAATGGCTCTGGCAAAAGTACGTTGTCTTATGTCATCGCCGGGCGCGATGGATATGAGGTAACAGCTGGTGATATCCTGTTTAAGGGCAAGAGCATTATCGACCTTAAACCGGAAGACCGTGCAGCCGAAGGTATCTTTTTGGCTTTTCAATACCCGGTCGAAATACCTGGTGTTGCTAATACCACGTTCTTACGTGAATCAGCCAATGCGGTACGCCGTTATCGCGGTGAAGATGAACTGGATGCCATGCAGTTTATTCGAATCCTGCGCGAGAAAGTAAAGGAGCTGGGTGTTTCTGATGATCTACTAAAGCGTGCTGTAAACACAGGCTTCTCCGGTGGCGAGAAAAAGCGCAATGAAATTTTACAGATGTCTGTGCTTGAGCCTTCACTTTGCGTATTGGATGAAACCGATAGCGGGCTTGATATTGACGCCCTGAAGGTTGTCTCCGAGGGCGTTAACCGTCTGCGCAGCCCTGATAATACCATGCTTGTTATTACCCATTATCAGCGTTTGCTGGATTATATCGTTCCCGATTACGTTCATGTTCTGGCAGATGGCCGTATTCAGCGTACAGGTGGCAAGGAACTTGCTCTGGAGTTGGAACAGAACGGATATGCAGAATTTACAAATGCTGCGGCATAAGGCACAGAATTTATGACGACACTAACTGACAACATTTTGCCATTTTCCGATATCCTTGCTGCGGCGAGCGATAACCCATTGGGTCAGGACCTGAATTGGTTACAGAATATGCGCAACGCGAATGGCGCATTATACGGTGATATGGGTTTGCCCACTATCAAGCTTGAAGACTGGAAATATACAAACCTGACTTCATTAACGGACACCAGCTACCGCTCAGCAATTGAGGCCGATGGTGCTGCTTCAATTGATGTAATGCCATGTGTTTTTCAAAAGGGCAACCCCGGAGCACGTTTGGTTTTTGTAAATGGCATGCCGCGCCTTGATTTATCAACGCCTGACAGTCTTCCATATGGTGTGACGTTGGAGCCCCTTGCACAGGTGGCATTGCGTGACCCTGCTTTTCTGGAAAGTCATATGGGTAAGGTTGCTGATGATAAAGATCGTTCATTGCTTGCATTGAATGGTGCAGCTATGAACAGCGGTTATGTTCTGCATGTCTCCAAAGGTGTGGTAATTGATAGTCCTATTGAGATTGTCTTTATCGGTGGTGTCGCAGAAGAGCCACTAGCAAATTTTCCACGTAATCTTATCGTCCTGGAAGAAAACTCACAGGCCGACATAGTTGTTCATAATGTAGGCGTTGGTGTTGGCGCGTATTTTGTAAACAGTGTCAATGAAGTGTCTCTCGCTCAATCATCTCGCTTGAGAATGTTTGGTGTTCAGGAAGATGCGCTGGAAGCCACAAATGTTTCGACAACCTGTGTTAATGTTTCAAAAGATGCACGGTTCTCAAATTTCAATTTGTCTCTTGGTGGACGTTTGTCTCGTCATGAAACTTATGTAGCCCTTCAGGGAACTGGAGCCGATTGCAAAATTGATGGCGCTTATCTGATGCGAGGCCGCCAACATTGTGACAATACTTTGCGTATTGATCATTTGGTGCCTGATACCTCTAGCGATGTTTTGTTCAAAGGTGTACTGGATGATGAATCCAGAGCAGTCTTTCAGGGAAAAATCGTTGTCCATCGAGATGCCCAGCGCTCCGATGGTCAGATGCATAACAAATCTATGTTGTTAAGTGATGGGGCTGAAATTGACACCAAGCCAGAACTTGAAATTTACGCAGATGATGTGAAGTGCTCTCATGGTGCGGCTTCTGGTCATGTTGATGAAACAGCGCTGTTTTATATGCGCTCACGCGGTATTCCTGATGCACAGGCTCGGAACCTGTTAATTCAATCTTTTCTGGCACAGTCACTCGACAGGGTAACCGTTGATCTGATAAATGATGCGTTACTCGAAAAGATCACACAATGGCTGCCTGCAACCTGTTATCGCCAGCAGGAATGGATTGAAGAATGAACAAGGTAATCACTCCCGCACCAACAGCCGGTGATAATTCTGTGCAAGCGTTCGATGTTGAACGTGTGCGAAAGGATTTCCCTATACTTGGTGAGGAAATCAATGGTCGACCGTTGGTGTATCTTGATAGTGGTGCCAGTGCACAAAAACCACGCCAAGTCATAGACGCAATGTCAACGGCAATGGAAACCTATTACGCCAATGTTCATCGTGGTGTCCACGCCATGAGCCAGCGTTCTACGGAAGCCTATGAAGCTGCGCGTACAAAGATCGCCACTTTCCTGAATGCATCCAGCACAAATGAGATTATTTTTACCAGCAGTGCAACGGAAGCCATTAATCTTGTGGCCAATGCTTATGGGCGAAAGTTCCTGAAAGCCGGAGATGAAATTATTGTCTCTCATATGGAGCACCATGCCAATATTGTGCCCTGGCAGTTATTGCGTGAAGAAATTGGTGTGGTTTTGCGTGTCGCCCCTATCAGGGATGACGGTGCGCTGGATATGGAAGCGTATGAGAGCTTGTTGGGGCCGAAAACAAAACTTGTTGCCATGACCCATACTTCCAACGCATTGGGTACAGTGGTTCCAATTGCTGACGTTATTAAAAAAGCCCACGATCATGGTGCCCTCGTCATTGTCGATGGGTGCCAGGCGGTACCTCATTCAAAAGTTGATGTTCAGGCTATTGATGCAGATTTTTATGTGTTTGCCCCTCATAAGATTTATGGCCCAACGGGTGTTGGTATTCTTTATGGCAAGGAAGAATTACTGAACTCCATGCCGCCATGGCAGGGCGGTGGTGACATGATCGCTACGGTAACATTTGAGAAAACAACATTTCAAAAAGCACCGTTGCGATTTGAAGCTGGAACCCCGCCAATTGTTGAAGCAATAGGGCTTGGTGCGGCAATTGATTATGTCTCTACCTTGGGTATGGATAATATTGCGGCCCATGAATTAGGGTTGTTGCACTATGCAACGCAACGGCTGAATGCCATAGAAGGGTTGACAATAATTGGCACTGCACCGGAAAAGGCTGCGATCGTGTCTTTTGTGATGGATTGTGCTCACCCCCACGATATTGGCACCATTGTTGACCAAATGGGCGTCGCTGTTCGCACAGGGCACCACTGTGCTCAACCCGTGATGGACCGTTTTGGTCTGGCGGCAACGGCGCGCGCTTCTTTCGGCCTTTATAACACCCGAGATGAAGTCGATGCGTTGGTTGAATCCATCGAAATGGTTAAGGAGTTTCTTGGTTAATGTTTGGCGATCTACGAGAATTATACCAGGAAGTTATCCTGGACCACGGCAAGAAGCCTCGGAATTTCCGTTACCCGGAAGACTTTACGTGTGAAGCTGCTGGGAATAACCCTATGTGCGGCGATGCGCTGATGGTTTACCTCAAAGTGGATGATAACAAAATTATTCGGGATGTGGCTTTTCAGGGCAAAGGTTGTGCAATTTCTGTTGCATCTGCATCCATGATGACTGAATTGTTGAAGGATTTATCTGTTGATAAGGCTGAGGCCTTATTCAAAGCATTTCATTCAATGTGCACAGATGATGAAAACATAGATGAGCAGTTGGCGCAGTTTGATGAGGAAATCGTCGAGCGTTTGCAAATGTTATCCGGTGTGCGTCAATTTCCCATGCGGGTGAAGTGTGCGACGTTGGCTTGGCATACGATGGACGCGGCCGTTAACGGAGAGCAGGATATCACTACGGAATAATGTGATGTTACGGAATGCAGAATGATGAACTTTTTGAAGAACTTTCTATCTCCTAAAACTGGGGCAGAACGTGAGCAGGAAACAAACATGACCTCTACACCAGAATCAGATATGCCAGAACGGCCAATCAGTGAGTCTTCTCCATATTCAAATATGGATTTTGTCGATCAACCCGAGATGGAAGAATTCGAATCTATCCTGGGGGAGGCCTTGCTCGAAGGCGTGGAAATCGCGGATGACGATGCTGTCGTTGACGCAATGCAAACGGTTTATGACCCTGAAATTCCAGT
>JABJOR010000343.1 GCA_018664265.1 Rhodospirillales bacterium | reverse complement strand
TTCCGGTATTTGTACCCAGGCATCCTTAATGTGCCAGAAACCATCCTCCAGCGATGCCGATTTAGCATCAAAACGCTTATGAAACTGATCAGTGCCCTTAAACAGGAAAACAGTAATATCATAAAGTGATATGGACTGGCCTTCCGTTATAATTCGCGTGGCCCGAATAACAGCCTGCCCCTGAGGGTTTGATTGCCGCAACCAAACACCCGTTTTGCTTATTTCCAGCTTGCTGCGCCCACCCTTGAACAATTGTACTTCGGCGCGTTCATAATGGGTTAACGTCGTTGATGCTAGCGGGTTGAGAGCCGTCATCTGGAAGACACCCAATAAAAACCCGACAGCAATGACAGGTAATAGAAACTGCCATGCAGATATTCCGGCTGAGCGTGTAACCACGAGTTCCTGATGTCGGGCCAAACGCCAGAACGTTAACATGCCACCAAACAGAGTTGCGAACGGGAACACCTGCTGGGTCATATATGGTAGTTTTAACAACGCCAGCTTCAAAATAATCATAAATGTTATATTTGGTCTTGAATGAGTTCGACGTAGCAATTCGATGACATCAAACAATAAGACAATCGTCAGTATAATTGCCAACAGCCCAATGAAATTCCACAGGAATTGTCGCCCGATATAGACTGACAATGTGGACGATAGGCGCATACAATATATCCTGGTTTTGTAACATTAGTGGAATCATGAGTACGCCCTGATCATAATTTTGATAGGGGGAAGCAAATACTCGTGTTCAGATTCCCTTTGATTGTTTCGCAAATATTCAACAGATTCTCGTAAACTGGAAGAAAAAGTGAAAAAAATCAAGGGCTAAGGCATAATTTTCTGTATATTTGGATCAGCAATAACTTTGCCTGGATTCATAATGTTGTGTGGGTCCAGCGCTGATTTAAGGTTACGCATCATATTAATCTCAGTTGGAGAAGCATATCGGACCAATTCATTGCGTTTGAGCTGGCCAATTCCGTGCTCGGCACTAAAGCTGCCATTCATGTCCATGACAATATCGTGGACTAAGCGGTTCATGTCATTCCATAAATCGAGAAATGCCTGATCATCCATGTGGGCAGGTTTGGTCAGGTTATAGTGCAGGTTGCCATCACCCATATGACCGAAGCTGACAATGCGTGTTTCGGGAAGTGCATTCATGACTGCAGTGTCGGCTTTGTTTATGAATTCTGGTATGGCAGATATTGGCACCGAAATATCATGTTTGACGCTTGCCCCTTCAAGGACCTGCGCTTCCGGGATGGTTTCGCGTACCCGCCAGAATGTATTTGCCTGTGTTTGGTTTTCGGCAATCAGTGCATCCTTTACTGTATTGTTTTCAAATGATTCTCCCAAGCAACCTTCAAGCAAATCCCGTAGGTTGTCATTTGTACGTGTGCTGGTTAGCTCTACAAGTGCATAGTAGGGATGTGATGTTTCAAATAAATTGGCTGTTCCCGATATATGCTTTGTGACCAGTCCCATGGCCGTATCCGAGATGATCTCAAATGCCGATAGGCTGTCATAACATGATGCTCGCAAGGCACTAAAGGCATTCAGTGCGGCATCAATATCCGGTAAGGCAATTAAAGCTGTCTCTGATGATACTGCAGCCGGAAATAGCTTTAACGTCGCTGCCGTAATGATTCCCAGCGTGCCTTCCGCCCCCATAAACAGGTGCTTCATCTCATAACCTGTATTATCTTTGCGCAAACCTTTGAGGTTATTCCAAATCTCGCCGGATGGAAGGACGACTTCGAGCCCCAAAACCAGATCACGGGCGTTGCCATATCGCAAAACATTTACGCCACCAGCATTGGTCGAGAGATTTCCGCCGATCTGACAAGTCCCTTCGGCACCCAGACTAAGGGGAAACATCATATCCTGATCGGTTGCAGCGTTTTGGATATTTGCCAAAATACAGCCTGCTTCTACGGTCATCGTCAGATTACCCGGATCGATATCGCGAATGGTGCTCAGCCGCTGGGTGCTCAGAACAATTCCGCCATCAGGGACCCCGCCACCGACGAGGCCTGTGTTCCCGCCAATGGGGGAGATGGAAACTCCGGCTTTTGAACACAGTTTAACAACCTCAGAGACCTCGGCGGTGTTGGCAGGTCTGGCAACACCCAAACAGGAGCCACGCCAAAAACCACGCCATTCTGTTATGAAAGGCTCGATGCTATCATCGTCTTCAACCCAGCCTTTAGGGCCGAGCAGATCACGTAATGTTTGAATGAATATATCCTGTTCCATGATGACAGACTATCAGTCTTGATCGTGCGTGTCATCGCTGGTGGCGGCGCGACGCAAGCGGTCATTGATAGCCGCCCCCAATCCGCAATCCGGAATTGGCATTACGGCGATAGAGGCAGGTTTTGCGTTATCCAACT
>JABJOR010000342.1 GCA_018664265.1 Rhodospirillales bacterium | reverse complement strand
TGGCCATATTCCGCATGCCGGGGCTGCGGCCAAACCGTGTCTGGCGAGCAAAAGACGATGCTGAATGAAATTCAGCCCAGCAGACAACACTGAAATGAAGAGCGAGCAGAGCCTTCCAGTGTGGTGATGCATTTTCAAAGAATTTCGACCGAGAAAGAGCCGACTTAACGGAGTAAGCACCGATGTCCTTATCGCGCTGCATCCGTACATAATCGCGATAACTCATTTTATAGGGCTCGTCGAACTTCTCCCATTCCTCAATGGGAATGCCAAAAGTTTTGGCCATTGGTTCGGGGAACATCTCGTCTTCGGTAACGTACGTGGGGGTCCAGTTCGTCTCCCGCGCCAAGTCGTACCATTCTTCCATTTTCAGTATTGCCATTGGGGCGTCCCTTTCATATTGGCGGCACCTGCCTGTCGCCAGAAAACAATTTGCGAAACAATTGTAATTTCAACAATTATAAGACGAATTTCGTCTTGTAGGCAAACTTATTATGTCGAATTCTTTGTTTTTCTTACAAATATAAACGGATTTCGTATATGTTTGTGTAAAAACTTACATTCTGCTTAGTGACATCCCCCAAGACACCGGTTATGCCAGCACCTTGGGGGCGTCTTAACACTAAGCTCTACATTGATTCATTAAGCAGGGCACAATCTGTGCCTGAACCGAAGTCAACCATACGGTCCATGAACCCGAATTTAACCCACCATTCGTTGGTCATGTTCCAGTGATCTTCCATCTGGCCATTTCTCTGACCAAAGGGAGGATCGCCAGCGACGGAGCCACAGAACTGTCCGGCCTCTTTCAGGCTGTACATATATAGTCCACCATCGTCGGGATTGTTTTCACCACCCAGAATCGCCTGCACGTCTTCAACGGAGAAACCGACCGCGTTGGCAATAATGTCATTGGCTTCCTTCGGATTCTTTCTCCAAAACTCGACCCCGGCAAAAATCGCCTCGATAGTTTGAGTGGCTATACTGCGGTTGTCCGAGGTGAATTTATCAGACATGAAAATCGCATCCGCGATCAGGGCAGACTTAAGCCACTTTGGCTCAATAGAGTTACTGACTGAACGTGATCCTGGAAGATTTTCAAGAACCTGACCACCAAACGGATCCCACAGTTCAGCGGCGGCAATTTCACCACTCATCATGGCAGCAGCGGCATCACCGGCAACAAGGTTGACCATGTTCACCTCGTTCCACTTAACACCATTTTCTTCGAGCCAGATACCCATCATAATATGGGACAAGCCACCTTCGAGAACGGCAACGCTTTTGCCCTTCAGGTCAGCGGCGGTCTTGATATCCGGATGTACAACGATGTTGTCTGATCCATACCCAAGATTTGAGATGGAAATCAGCTTAAAGCCCATGTCCTCGGCCGTCGCAATTGGGCCAAATTCAATGGTGCTGAAAACCGTATCCAACTGGTCAGTCGACAACAGGCTGAACAATTGAACGGGGTCTTCAATGATCGTGAACTCAAAATTCAAATTGGGGGACAGGTTCTTTTCCTGCGCTACGTAAAGGAAACCGTATCCAGGCCAACTGAAGTGGCCAATTCTTACCGTTTCTTTCGCGAATGAAGACGTTGCCGTTGCGATGGCCATCAGGCCAAAGAAACCAGCGAGGACGAAGGCCCTTGCGACCCTCCATCCCGTTCGTTTTGAAACTTCTATAGTCATGTATTTCACTCCTCACTGTTACGACGTTTAGAATTGCGGGTATTTAACTGATGCGCCCCTGTATCTCTTCCCGCATCATGGTGTAGAGGCGTTTTTCCATATCCACATAACCAGGCTCTACAAGCAGTTCTTCCTTCTTCGCAAAGCGACGGCCTTGCTTGAACTCCATGGCGATGTCTTCTTTAATTCTGCCTGGTTGGCGGGTAAAAAATAGTATCCGATCGGCAAGATAGATGGCTTCCTGAATATCATGTGTCACGAGCACAACCGTTTTGCTCTCGCGCTCGATAATATCCACTGCCATTTCTTCCATTTCCCAGGTGACCTGGGCATCCAGCGCGCCGAACGGCTCATCCAGCAACAGCAACTCGGGGCCTTGCGCCAGTGTTCGTGCAATAGCCACACGCTGTTTCATGCCACCAGAAAGTTCACCTGGGTATGCGTCTGCGTATTCATCAAGGTGAACCAGTTTTAAGAAATGTTCAGCCCGGTCACGCTGTTCGGCCTTGGAAAAGCCCTGTATTTTCATACCGTGCTGGACGTTCTCCCTGATAGTTAGCCAGGGAAATGATGTATAAGCCTGGAACACCATGCCACGCTCAGGCCCGGGACCCATAATGGGTTTGCCATAGGCCGTGACGCTACCGCGGGTGGGATACTCCAAGCCCGCCATAAGCCGAAGGAACGTTGTTTTACCGCACCCAGACGGTCCGATCAGGGCCGTGATCTGATTTTCCTTGATATCAATAGAGATGTTGTCGAGTGCAACGCGTGAACCACCCAGATATTCTTTGGTCACACGTTCAGCCCGCAGTGGCGGCTCTCCTGACGCCTGGCCCTGTTCATGGGCCGCATGATTGGCGGCACCTGTATGTTCTGTAAGTATACTCATCAAACAGGCTCCTAGCGCCGGGCACGTATGTAAGGGAATAAGAAATGACCAGCGATCCTGAAGGATAGATCCGTCAACACGCCCAGCACCCCGATTGTCAAAATGCCACCCATGATAATATCCACGTGCAGGAACCGTGCGCCGCGCATCATGACGGCGCCAATCCCATCCGTCGCGGCAACAATCTCCGCAATCACAAGATATGTCCAAGAAACTGCGATCATGTTGCGCATGGAATCAAGGATTTGAGGGGCAGCTGACCGGAAGGCAACACGGAAAACGATATGCCAGCGACTTGCACCCATGGTTTGCGCCGATTCAATCAACTCTTTCGGTACTGCTTCCACATTATCGAGAATCAATGCGGTCAGGAAAAAGACACACCCGAGAAACAACAAAGCCAATTTGGCGAAGTCTGTCGGTCCGAAATACACCAGAAGAAGGGGCACGAACGAAGCCGCAGGCAGGTAACGTAAACCGCCAACTGTGGGATTTATCAATGCACGTATCTTGGCGAAGCACCCCATAAACAAACCAAGAGGGACGGCAAAAAGGCATGCAAAGAAGAAGCTCACATAAATGCGATAGACACTTTTGGCGACATCGGCAATGTAGCCTTTTTCGGTAAACAGATAAGCGATTTTGCTAACAACCTGGCCAACACTTGGCAGGAATTTCTGTTGATTTTCCGGTGTCATTACGTGGGCAATTTCCCACGCAACGAACAAAGCGATTATGCCGACCATTCCCAAGAACATTGATTGATAGCGACCAACGGAGCCGCGCAACCCAAGGAATTGCTCTCTGGGCGGCTTGAATAACGGCGCCTCAGCTTTCAAATTCTCATCATCCGCGACCAGTAGGTCAGCCCTGGACACCGAGCCTGATAGTGGAGCGTCATTCATTTGAAAATACTCATTACTGTTTTATCCAATTCTCAAGCTGTGCAATATTTAGTTTTCAGGATTTTTCCCATTCCCTGCCAACAAAGGCTGCTCCCAACCAAAAAGACTCTTGTAGAGACCAAGGCCGATCATGGGCTCAACGGACGCGACACTTGGATGCCCGTAACAGTGGGTATCCAAGAATTCGCGTAAATCATCAGGCGTTTCACATACGATCTCAGCCAGAAGATCAAAACGAGAAGCAACGCGCATGACATACACGACCTCATGGCAATCCCGAAAATTCTGAGCAACCTCGTCGGCACTTGCATTCTGAGCTACATTGATCCCCAACATCGCCCAGGCGGTATACCCGAGCGCCATAGGGTTCGCGACGGTGATAAAATGGATTAGATTGGAATCACGCATTCGCCCTACGCGCGTACGGACTGTTGCCTCAGAAACATCCAGGCGCTTGGCAATTGAAGAATACGGCGCCCGCCCATCCTCTTGCAGTAGCTCCACGATTTGTCGATTGAGGCCTTCGATATTCGGCATCGGTGAATATTCGATCGCTTTAGCTTTAAGATCAGAAAACCGCATGCGACGCCCGCCCTTTAACTGGCTTCGGTCACGTGCGTCTGCCGTAGGCTGTTCAGCGTCATCGGAAGCATGGCCCGAGTTATCAGATTTTCGGGAATCCGACTTCGTAGATTTTTGAGTTGATTTGCGGCTCTGCGATTTCATCGACATTCTCTCAGTGAGCGACATATCCGAAGGTTTCAAAAACGTACTAACCGATACAAGCCTTACTAATTTTTATGCGTATCAAATGGTAAGATAATTAAGCAGTTATCCACTAGCCTGTTCAATTGTAACTACGAATACCGTTGAATAATAACGTTAAACCCATTTTTTCGTTTGTCAAATGCATTTTTGCCACGAATTTCGTTATGACTCTATGTGTTTGTGTAGTAACAACATCATGCTCACCTTACCTAATAGTGAGCTACCAGGGAGAGTTTCGAACTTAGGGTGGGCGTGGTAACGACAGACAACTTCTTGAAATACATACAAAAAAATTAGAACGCATGTGGAAATAAAACAGTTTTCTCATCATAAAATGGGCAGAATGGGCGGTTACGATATCTCCACAATATACAAATAAGTGACAACCATATGGTCCGGCAATAATTCAGTTGCGGAGTGATTGAAACAGAATGAATCAAGTTTATTGGGGTATATTGAGCGCGACCTCTTTGGGTACTGCGGATTTTTTTGCCGGCCTAACTGGGCGAGCAATTGGCTACGCCACGGCGTTGCTTTGGGTTTATGTTGTTAGCTGTATTGGCCTGACCACATATATGTTCGTTGCTGGTCACCCCATGATATTTGCTCTCAGCGAGCAATGGTCGATAGTTCTGTTCGGCGTCATGAATACGGTTGCCATGTTGATGTTATACCGGGCACTGGCACGTGGGCCGTTGAGCGTTGCCGCACCAATTGTTGCCGCGCATCCCGTGCTCGTTGTGATTTACGCGTTCGCTCTTGGATCACGGCTTGGTACTGTACAATGGTTGGGCATTGCATTTGCTACGCTGGGGGCGATCATGGTTGCGCGGGCGGCGACAAACGATTCCCCTTCTGTACCATCCGCCAAGAATGGGCCAACCATTGTCTTGGCAGCAG
>JABJOR010000341.1 GCA_018664265.1 Rhodospirillales bacterium | reverse complement strand
GGTATGAGTCCTGAAACCGATAATACTATTTTGCTGACTTTGCCAAAAATTTTACCTTCATGCAGCTTGCGTGGATTTCTCAACAAAATCACATTACAAGATAGAAGTTGTGGTGAGGTTCTTATGGTTATTGGGATTTCATAATTATTTTTGCACCTGACCAAAGTATACGCCGACGCCCATATGGAGTTTCCGCAAAATTTGAGACGTGAAAATGAGAGGTATAAATCCGAATGCCGACAGTTCGTCACCGCTCAGATTAAAATAGCCCTTAAATTCGATGTGTTCTTGATCCTTCGGTCCATTGAAATCGGCAAAGGGCTCGACAAAAATTACATTTCCTGAACACACACGCCTGATCTCCGCCAGCACGTCGGGAAGTATTTGACGCATTTGCTCAAGGGCAAGAATCGAAAAGACCATATCAAAGTGATTGTCTTCATATGGAAGCAACGCCGCAGAGCCTTGTGTAAATTTAATATTTTCTCGGGGCGGCGTTTTCCCTGGCTCGCACCCGGCCCAGATAGAATAATTGTCAGAAAGAATTTCTTCTGCAATCAAATTGTTAGCCAATGTCACACCCTCATTGGTCAACTCTAAGCCCTCAAAGTCTCTATCTGGAAATGTAAGCGCCATTGAAATTAAATTCCTGCCGCTACCTGATCCAACTTCCAGGATCCGTGAGGCACCTGAAACATTAATTGCTTCACGAACATAGTATATCAGGTTTCGTTCGTAACATGCTTTTGCACCAAAATAATATTCTCCATCAAATATGTACGGCTTTAGGGGGGATTCTGGAAGCGGCGCAAAATGTTTGTCCCACCAATCCATGCCTTTTTGATAAGTGCTGCCGTACTCATCTTTAATTATTTCATTAGTTCTTATCGTTAGTTGATTTGCTTGCCTGATATTTCTTAAGTAATCCTCCCGAATAGCCGTAATCCATTCTGGATTTGGTCTTTTTTCTGTTTCAAGATATGGGCCACAGACCTCGAGCAAAGACTTTTTATCGAGTAAAAAAATAGTTTTGTTCATGTGCCCTGCCCTCTTAATTACTGTGCCAATCTGATTATACTAGGCGATTATTAACATTAGATATTATCACGGAGCGCTACGAAAGCCTGATTGAGGATTTTGCTGGAACGGCACCCCCTACTCTGGGGTTGGCGGGATAAAGTTACACACGATGTATTCACATCAGCCCAAAGTCGTTGGGAAGGCTACCGCGATCATCTTCAACCTGTTCTGCCCGTCTTGAATAAGTGGGCAAAGCGCATGGGGTATGATGTCGTCAGTTAAATCAAACTAAGGTCAAAAGGAAAGACATTCTGTATTATGTGACAGTAATCACTGACTGATATTGTATGCGTGTGTTCTAATTATCTTATGTTCAGAGTTTGAAATTTTTTTCGGACACCGAAATTTCTTCGAAACGGCAACCTGCTGGAAACAGCAGCAACGCAAATCCACCGGTCTAAAGTATATGCTTAAAAAAGCATTTACCACGACAGCGGAGATACCAAAAGGAAACGAATATGTCCATTTATGTTCAACTTCAGTCTCCCATCGACAGCCTTGATCCGTTCAGGTTTTTCAGGAAAACTGACCCTCAATCCATATGGCGCAAAGTTGACACCTTAGAGCGAGCTTGCTGGCTTTACGGGGTTGCAGGCAACACAATTTTTGGCCTGCCTTTTATTGCAATGCTTATTACCTTCACATCTGATATGGGAATGCCAACGCTATTGCATGCTTATTTTGTTTGTTTTGTTGTCTACACAGTGTGGGCCTTTTTCAAGATATGGGCTTGCACCCGGATACAAAATACGGATTGGCGATTGGCCGTCGCCGCCAGAGCATACGTGATTCTGGGCAGCTTTCAGATCGTTACCTTCCTTGGCATCGCCTACCTCCGACAAATCACCTTGTTAGTGGGATGATTACAGTGAACAGATATGGTTACAGGCAAATGGTCTCTCGATACTTTAAATCGTTGTTCAGTATCGACGAGCTAATGCGCTTCAGCTCTGCGCGCCGTGGCAGTGTCACAATTGCACTGGCTTTGGTCTTACCTATTTTGGTCATGTTTATTGGTCTTGGTGTAGAGGTCAGCATGTGGTTTCAGCTCAAGCGGGATATACAAACAACTGCCGATTCAGCGGCCATTGCCGGTGCCTATGAAGCTATTGAGCTGGATGCCACAACATCGACTGTGCTGAGCAAAACCGTTTCTGCAGCCACAGCCAATCAATATGATGTCTCAACAGATACGCTGGTTGCAGATAACCCTCCGGCAACTGGGCCAAATACAAGTGAAACGGACGCTGTTGAAGTCAACATAAGCAGGCCAGTCAATTTATTGTTTGCCAGTATGATTGAGGATTTTTCAGTGGTAATCTCCGCACGAGCCGTTGCAAATTCTGCGGCCTCCGGTGAGGAAGCCTGTGCCCTGGCACTTGATACAACGGCGTCTGGTGCTGTTAGTGTTTCCGGCTCAGCCGTGGTGACTATGAACGGTTGCGAAGTTGCAACGCGCTCGACTGATTCCAGATCCATTAATATTAACGGTGGAGCAGACCTGAACGTCGATTGTGTGGCCACGTCTGGTGATATTAATGGAAGTATTAATTATACGGAATGTAGCGAAGGCAAAATAAATTTACCGGTGATTGCTGATCCCTATGTAGATTTATCAATGCCGGTTGACGAATATGGTAACCCGGAGGCCCTCCCCTGTGATGAGGACGACAATATTAGCGGAGCAGATATCAATGCGACGGACTCAACTGTTCTGGACGATGATGATGGCGACGGGTATGTGGTGATTTGTGGCGGCATGACCATCAACGCAGGGGAAACGATTGATTTGAATCCTGCCTATACATCTTCCGGGGATAGCTCGGATACGGTCACATATATCTTCAAAGAAGACAGCTTGATGATTAATGGCGGATCGAACGTGACGGGGCTAAACACCTCTTTCCTTTTTACCGGGGTAACCCCTGAATGGGCAAAGGCCTCTGTCGCTGGCGGCGGGTCGATAAATTTAAGCGCTTCGCTTGAAGGCGATTATGCCGGTATTTTGTTTTTTCAGGACCCGGACAGCGCATCAAGCCCCACCAATGGTTTTTCCTTTACAGGGGATTCAGACACAGAATTAACGGGCGTAATCTATATTCCGAATAACACCGTATCTTTCTCCGGTGGGAACGATGCCGATGATGACGGGTGTCTGCAGCTTATCGCGAAAAAACTTTCCTTCACCGGTAATGCCGATATCGATAATAAATGTGAAGGCTTTGCCGGTATTAAACCTGTACAAACGTCCTATCAGGTTTCCCTGATTGAATGAGTGGGTAAAGCGTGTGGGGTATGACGGGTGATTAGCTCATAAAATAATCCGCTGTTCTATTGAACCAGCGGATTTGAAAATTCTGAAATTTTTAAAACAAAAGTGGTGACCCCAACGGGGTTCGAACCCGTGTTTCCGGCGTGAAAGGCCAGCGTACCAGGCAATTATGACATTAGATGTACACACGGTGCGATATGAAAGCCTTATTGAGGATTTTGAAGGGACTGTGTCCCCTGCCCTCGACTTCCTTGGGCTGGATTGGGATGATGGTGTGCGCAATTACGCTGAAACCGCCTTGCAACGGGGCCGGATAAGTACAGCCAGTTACAATCAGGTAACCCAAGACCTCTACACTTCTGCCCAAGGTCGTTGGGAAGGTTACCAGGGCCACCTTCAACCTGTTCTGCCCGTCTTGAATAAGTGGGCAAAGCGTATGGGGTATGATGGGTGATTAGCACAAAAAAACCCACTGAGCTTACGGATTTAAAAATTAAAAATTTATTAAAACAAGAGTAAAATTGAATATCAATTTACGCTGTCTCCTTTGACCTCTTTGATTTTATCAACAACCTGAAATGAAGGGCGCTTAATTTGCATTTTTTGTACAGGTGATTTGGAAACCTCAAGGTAGCTTAGGTCTCCAATCGTAGCAGCATATTCTAGCCATTTATGCATTATGAAGACATCACGCAATGTCATTCCGGAGTGGTTAGATGTGTTGAATACAGGTGGATAAACGTGCCCAATCAGATTGTTATCAGCAAACTCTTCATTTTCACGCCACTCTTCATTGTATTTCATTTGTTGATGGTCATTGTTTTTAATTTGACCATATTCAGGATAGGCCACTGAATATTCAGAACATCCTCTTTTTACGGAAATTGTAATTTCTTTTGAAATTTTCTCACCGACGATATTTTGGACTATAGCGGCAATTTCCTTTCCTTCCTCGAGGGTTTTACAATAAATATATCCTTTATATGCACCTGATATATCAGGCCTGACCTCTACCATACACTTTCTGGCTCTATCATTTGGTATTGCGAGGATATCAAATACCAACATAAGTTTTATGAGCTCCATGACCGTTCGAGGTTCTATTGAAACTTTATAACAACCAAAGCAAAATTCTGGAATAATATTAAAAGTTTTAAACACTCTTAAGTGCCTGACACATCCCAGATTAATATGTTCACCCCGATAAATCTGCAACTGATCGGTTTTGCTATTCAGCTTATAAGAGGCAAGAATACTTTGGCATTCCTGATACAATTGCCGCACAGTTTCATCCCCGATCCCGGACGCAGCCGTGTAATCCGGCATCACATGTTGCAATGCTTCTTGTGCTTTGCTGTACCTGCCTGGATTTTCAGCACTCGGCATGTGATGATTCAATATGCTGGTTAAAGAATCGCTATTGATTACGTTTACTGGGCCATTTTCTAAATTGGATTCTAGTAATAGAATGGCTTCGTCCATCTTGCCCTGATCTCTTAGTGCAAGGCAGAGATTGTTAATAGCTTCAGAGTATCCAGGTTTGAAGGAAATGGCTTTCTTAAAGCTGGCAATGGCTTCATCCGGTTTCCCCAAGTCTTTGAGAGTAACACCAAGATTGTTATGTGCTTCGGCGTAATTTGGTCTTATATCGAGGGCCTTTTGGCAACTGGCTACGGCCTCATCAAATTTGCCTTGTTCTTTGAGAGCAATGCTGAGGTTGCTGTATGCTTCCACATAGTCAGGCTTGATATCGAGAGCTTTTTTAGGGTAATCTTTTAAAAAATATTCATTAAAACTAGCCGTATGTATACAAAAATCAAAATTTAAATCAAGTTTTTTTGATAAGCCTTCATAATCTGTAACATCAGCCTCAATTAATTTATATTGGATATTTGGTATTTTCGTTTTTGCAGATCTCGTTAAAACATATACATCATAACCGCTTTTGCAAAATTCTTTAGTTAACCAACTTCCCAAATTCCCATGTCCACCGGTAATTAATACTTTACCATTCATAGTCGATTTCTTTGAGCTCT
>JABJOR010000340.1 GCA_018664265.1 Rhodospirillales bacterium | reverse complement strand
GTTCGGTTCCTGATGGGCGAACCAACAGACGGCCGGAGCCAAGCAATCGACTTTCACCTTCCTTCAAGGCTTCCTGCACGGAATTATTGTCTAATGGTGACGCACCACTGAAACGCACGTTGCGTAGCAACTGCGGCAAGGGCTCGAACACCCGACAGACTTCACTCGCGGGTTTGCCCTGTTCAATCAAAGCCGCAAGAACCTGAAGGGCTGCGATCAGACCATCTCCGGTTGTTGAATAATCGCTCAGGATGATATGACCGGATTGTTCGCCGCCCAGATTAAATCCATGCTCGCGCATGTGGGATACAACATAACGGTCACCGACATCGGTTCGTGCAAGCTTCAACTTGCGACCCTCCATGTACCGTTCAAGCCCTAAATTGGACATCACAGTCGCGACCAGTCCGCCCCCTTGCAACAGCCCCATATCCTGCCAGTGACTGGCAATCAAAGCCATCAATTGATCACCATCAATTAACAAGCCATGCTCGTCGGCAACCAGAACACGGTCTGCATCTCCATCAAGGGCAATGCCCAGATCAGCACCATGGGCAACAACCTGCGAGCACATATAATCTGTCGCTGTTGAACCACAATCTTTATTGATGTTCTTGCCATCGGGGTCGACGCCAATGGGAACGACTTCGGCGCCAAGCTCCCAAAGCACAGCGGGGGCTACCTTGTAGGCGGCGCCATGGGCACAATCGACAACGACTTTCAAACCATCCAGACGCAATCCCTTGGGAAATGTTTGCTTCACATATTCTATGTATCGACCACCAGCATCTTCCAGACGCCATGCACGACCAAGTTGTTCAGATGGAACCAATGTCTCACCAGACCAGTTCTGCATGATGTTTTCAATTTCAAGTTCGACCTCATCGGATAACTTGTATCCGTCCGGTCCAAACAATTTGATGCCGTTATCCTCATAAGGATTATGGGATGCAGAAATCATCACACCAAGGTCTGCTCGTAGCGAGCGCACCAACATAGCAATAGCCGGCGTCGGCATGGGGCCAACCAATACAACTTCCATACCCATCGAGGTAAATCCGGATGTCAGGGCCGTTTCCAGCATATAGCCACTCAGGCGGGTATCTTTGCCAATTACCACACGATGGCGATGATCGCCCCGGGTGAACCAGGAAGCCGTTGCCATACCAACCCGCAGCGCAGTTTCCGCCGTCATGGGTTCTACGTTGGCTTTGCCGCGAATGCCGTCTGTACCAAAGAGTTTTCTGCTCATCTTTTTTATTACCTGCTCGCAAGATCACCGAATCACTGCATTCTAAGGCTTTTCTGTTTTCGAGAAAAGCAAACCCTTACACAACCTGCCCACAGGCATGACCAGACGCCCAGGCCCATTGAAAATTATAGCCACCGAGGTGGCCTGTAACATCAACAGCCTCACCAATGAAATAAAGGCCCGGCGTTGATTGGGCCTCCATAGTTTTAGAAGACAACTCACGGGTATCAACACCGCCAACAGTGACTTCTGCCGTGCGGTATCCTTCCGAGCCATTCGGTGTGATCTGCCAAGCATTAATTTGCTCAGCCATGCGGCGTAAGGATTTGTCAGACGTTTCAGCCAATCGACCATTACACCCAATCCATTCCACCATCTTTTGCGCCAACCGTTTGGGTAAAATCTGCGCAAGAACTGTTTGTATTTCTTTTTTAGGTTGGCTGTCCTTAAGCTCTTTCAAATACTGAAAGACATCCATATCAGGCAGCAAATTGATCGTAATTGCATCGCCCTTTTTCCAATAGGAAGATATTTGCAAGATCACAGGGCCACTCAGGCCTCGATGTGTAAACAACAATGCTTCTGCAAACTGAACCTTGCCGAGCTTGACCGCCGCGTCCAAAGAAATTCCCGCTAGCCCGTCAAGTCGGGATAGCACCTCGACATCAAAGGTAAGTGGCACAAGGCCAGGGCGAGGCTCGATGACCTTGAGCCCAAATTGTCTGGCAACATTATACCCAAAATCTGTGGCCCCCATTTTAGGAATTGACGGACCTCCTGTCGCAATTACTAAAGACTGCGTCGTAAAGCCACCGTGGCCTGTCTCAACGGTGAAGCTATCCCCACTTTTAGATATCTGTGTCACTTTAGTTGAGGTCTGTATGTCAACGCCTTGCGCTTCTTCCAATAACATGTCGATAATTTGTTGAGCTGAGCGATCGCAAAATAATTGGCCATGATCACGTTCGTGATACGCAATGTCGTGCTTCTCCACCAATTCAATAAAATCGTGCTGGGTGTAGCGCTTTAACGCAGATATGCAAAACCGTGGATTATCTGAAAGGAAATTGGTTGGTGTGGCAAAACGGTTGGTGAAGTTGGAACGCCCTCCGCCTGAGATACGAATTTTTTCCCCGACCTTGGATGCATGATCAATGATCAGTCCCCGTCGCCCGCGCTTGGTTGCCTCTACTGCACACATAAGACCCGCAGCCCCACCGCCGATAATGATGAAATCAAAATTTTGCATGGACGGAGGTATAGCCGAAGACCAAGAACTCGCCAAGCCAAGAGCTGATTTTCAATGCCCTGCTACCTGTACAATATTATTTTAATTCCATAGAATCGGTTTCGACAACTTCGCCTTGATCACACCAAAGAACCCGGATATGAATTTTGGAGGCATCCATGAAGTATTTAAAACGGAGGCCAGTGAGTGAGTATTGAAAGAATCTATCACGACCCGGAACTGGTTCAATTTTACGATATAGAAAACCAGTGGGATGCTGATTCAGAGTATTGTCAAAACCTGGCAGTAAATGCCAATTCGATTCTCGATCTTGGTTGTGGAACAGGCCTATTACTGGCAGAACTTTCTCATGGGCGATCCGCAACCGGTGTTGATCCTGCCCACGCCATGCTCGAAGTCGCCCGCAATCGCCTAGGTGGTGATCGGGTTCAATGGATTGAAGGTGATGCCCGCAACCTTCATCTTGATCAACAGTTTGATCTGGTATTCTTGACGGGCCATGCATTTCAGGTTTTTCTCTACGCTGAAGATCAACGGGCTGTTCTTCAAACTATTGCCCGGCACTTATCGCCAAATGGTCAATTTATTTTTGACTCGCGAAATCCCAACGTTCAGGAATGGAGCGGATGGAAACCTGAAGATTCAAGATACACATTCCCCCATCCAGACCTTGGTGACATTGAAGCCTGGAACGATGTGAGCTATGACACATCCACCAAAATTGCTACATACGAAACCCATTACCGTGTATTGGCAACGGGAAAACACTTATCGTCAGAAGCAAAGATACTATATACGCGAAAAGAAAATCTGGCTGAAATGATTGATGAAGCAGGGCTAGTCTTCGATCAATGGCTTGGAGATTGGCAAGGGACTGAATTTACACAACAATCCAAAGAAATCATCCCTGTTGGCAGGTTACTTTAATTCTTTTGTCTAGAAATAGGGGTCGCATAAAATTTTACCCTGCCCCATGTTGTAAGCTTGTCGGGCATATTGTAAGTAGTGCCCGGACACTATGGCAAGGCAACCATAATACTAATCAGGATAATCAACATGATTGATAAGGCAAATAAGAAAATTCGCAACGCCGCCGACAAAGCAGGGGACACTCTGGTCAACAGTTTTCATTTGTTGGCACTATTTGCAATCGGTGGCACCATCGTCTGGGCTGCGGTTTTTGAATTTTTCAAAATCGTCGGACAAGGCCATGCATCCGTTGAAGACGTTCTGTTGCTTTTCATTTATTTAGAGCTTGGCGCTATGGTTGGTATTTATTTCACCACCAATCACATGCCTGTACGGTTTTTGATTTATGTTGCCCTGACAGCCTTAACAAGGCTATTAATCGGCATGGTCAATCTGGAGCATGTTGACCTTCTGGACGCTATTCAGAACCCGCACTACGGATTGCTGGTGATCACGGGCTGCATCTTGATGCTGGCCCTGGCTGTATTAGTGCTGCGATATGCCTCGTACAAATATCCGTCTATTCGGCCATATGTTACCGAAGTGACGGATATCAATGATACAGATAATACGGAAGAAATTAGCTAGAGACTTTAATCGGCGGTCTCAATAGACTGCCAGATCGTCAGTGCCTGTTTTGTTTCTGCCACGTCGTGGACTCTAATAATTTTTGCACCACGGGCCACGCCAGCAAGGGCTGCAGAAAGCGATCCAGCCACCCGTTCTTTTGGCGGCTCGTCATTATTCAACTTGGAAATAAAGCTCTTGCGCGATACGCCCAGAAGAACCGGACTGCCAAGGCCTGTAAATTCATCAAGGTGGTTCATCAATTGCAGGTTATGATCCACCGTTTTGCCAAAACCTATACCGGGGTCGATGGCGATTTCCTGACGGCGGAGTCCAGCCTCTTCACAGAGTGCAATACGCTTAAGCAGATAATTTCGCACTTCCAAAACCACATCTTCATAATGCGGGTTATTTTGCATGGTCTGCGGCTCACCCTGCATGTGCATGAGTGCGAGCGATACGCCAGCCTCTGCCACAACGCTTAAAGACCTTGGGTCACCTTCCAACGCCGTGACATCGTTGACGATTTTTGCTCCGGCCTTTATGGCGGTTTCCATAATGCTGGCATGGCGGGTGTCTATAGACACCACAGCCCCTGCATCGCTTAACGCCTTGATGACAGGCTCGATACGCGAACGTTCTTCGGCTTCACTTATAGCGTCGGCTCCGGGGCGGGTGGATTCGCCACCAACATCGATAATTTCAGCCCCCTGCGCGATCATATCCATGCCTTGCTGAATAGCATCATCACGCGCAAAAGCTTCACCCCCGTCAGAAAAACTGTCGGGGGTGACATTAACGATTCCCATTATCAAGGGGCTTTGAAGGCTCAATCCGGCAAAAGTCACGCTCAAGGGTCAGGACTCAGGTTGAGGTTCGGCTCCCATACCAGGGCCCTTTTTATCTTTTGCATCGTCCTTGTGCTTGGAACCACCGGATGGCACAGAAGACTTGCGCCCTGCTGTATCTTCTGGTGGCTCATCACTGTCAGGGCGAACAACCCCTTCACCACGCAACAAGGCATTAATTTCAACACCACTGAGTGTTTCATATTCAAGCAGAGATTCTGCAATAGACACAAGATCAGCCTTATGTTTTTTCAGGATGCTCTTGGCTTTGGTTTCGGCTTGCTCGATGATACGGCGGACTTCTTTATCAATCATATCTGCCGTTTCTTCGGAAACATTCTTGGTTTTTGCAACGGAATGCCCCAGGAAGACTTCTTCCTGATTATCGGCATAGCGAAGCGGTCCCAAGAGATCACTGAAACCAAATTCCATAACCATACGGCGGGCCATGTTGGTGGCCTGCTGG
>JABJOR010000034.1 GCA_018664265.1 Rhodospirillales bacterium | reverse complement strand
GGTGTATTCACACTCAAAACGCCCAGATTTCTTGACGGTTCCTGTAATTTTCTCCTTGAGGCTGCCATCTATAAGTGGCAACAGGAATTTCTTATAGGCAAAGCCAACTGATTTGCCATCTTCTACAATGGAAACCCAGCCCATATACTGACCAGTAGATTGAACCCTATTGCCTTTCTTAAGGCCCTTAATTCTCTTGCTGTCTGTTTTCGGCTTGCTGCGCACATTGACGTCGCGCAGCACAATATAGGTTCCTGGCCCAGACTCAATTTCATGGCCCATAAAATCTTCAGCCTCTGCCATTTGCCCCGTAATGGCATAACCAATAAACAGAAGCAATGTAACCAGTGCTGATAGGGTCAGGATCCTCATGCTCTTAATTTTAGCACCTATTGATTAAGCGTTCACCTATGATACGCCTACCAAGGGCTTCTCGCCAAGACCTGTTCTTTGCAGAATTTAACAGCTATATAAAAACCATGAGCATTCTGACATCCGAAAATTTCATACAAGCCGTGCCACAAGGCAAACGAATCATGGGCCTTGACGTTGGCAGCAAGACCGTCGGCATTGCGCTATCTGACGTTTTGCACATGGTTGCAAGCCCGCTTGAAACCTTGCACCGTAAAAAATTCAAAGCCGATATTCTGCGATTTCAGGAAATTGTAACGGAGCATGAAGTCGGTGGTTTCGTGCTCGGCATGCCCATTAGCATGGACGGATCAGAAGGCCCTCGCTGTCAATCAACAAGAGCGTTTGCAAGAAACCTGACTGAAATCATTGATTTGCCAACCACATATCAGGATGAACGTATGTCCACACAAGCTGTGGAGAGGGTATTGATCAACGATGCGGATATGACCCGAAAACGCCGTGGTGAGATCATAGATAAACTGGCGGCAGTCTACATCTTGCAAGGGTTTCTTGATCGGGTTGGTTGAGGCACAATTTTTATACCACTTCAACTGCACATACCCCTTGCTAACACTCACGTGCGGACTTATGATACCGCCTTGAAATGACACAGAACAAATCTGATATCCCGTCCTATCCGCACCGAGACTTACTTGGTATCGAAGGACTCTCCCCAATTGAAATATCTTTTCTGCTGGACCGCTCCGAAGCCTTTGTCGAACACAACCGACAACAGACCAGCAAGAAGCTCGATACTCTCTATGGACGCACAGTCGTAAACCTGTTTTTCGAGAACTCCACTCGAACCCGAACTTCGTTCGAATTGGCAGCCAAACGGCTTGGGGCAGACGTCATAAATATGACCGTTGAATCCAGCTCCATCAAAAAGGGCGAAACCCTGATTGATACCGCCATGACACTCAACGCCATGCACCCGGATGTGTTGGTGGTGCGACATTCAGAATCAGGCGCCGTAAAGCTGCTCTCAGAAAAAGTGAACTGCGCCGTAATTTCCGGTGGTGACGGAAGTCACGAACACCCAACGCAAGCCTTGCTTGATGCGCTGACAATAAGACGCAGGCGCGGTGATCTGGCAGCCCTTACCGTCGCAATTTGCGGCGATGTCGTGCATTCTCGCGTCGCGCGATCAAACATTCACCTGCTCAACACCATGGGCGCACAGGTGCGCCTGATTGCGCCAAAAACTTTGTTACCAACCAAAATCGAAACCATGGGTGCCACAGTATACAATAACATGGAAGAAGGCTTGAAAGACTGTGACATCGTCATGATGCTGCGTTTGCAAAAAGAACGCATGCAGTCAAACTTCTTCCCCTCCACCCGCGAGTATTTCCACTTCTTTGGCCTGACATACGAAAAACTCGCAAACACCAAGCCAGATGCCTTGATTATGCATCCCGGTCCCATGAACCGAGGCGTGGAAATAGATAGTGAAGTTGCTGACGATTATGGTCGAAGTGTTATCCGCGAACAGGTGGAAATGGGCGTTGCAGTACGAATGGCCTGTCTTGAAACAATGTGCCCTATTGGCAACGATGATAAAGGGGCGTCCGAATCATGAGCACAAAAAGAGCGGACTTCACCACACCGGGTAAAATTGCCTATATCAACGCACATCTGATTAACCCGGCAAGCGGATTGAACGAGGTCGGAGCGCTATTCACGAATGGGCGTAAAATAGAAGATTTTGGACCAGAGCTGTTTCGCAAGGCAAGCGGATGGGACGTGCCTGATGGCATTGAAGTTATAGATTGCAAGGGATTGTACCTGTCACCGGGCTTTGTAGATATGCGTGTGCAGACAGGCGAGCCGGGCTTCGAATATCGCGGCAATCTGGAAACAGCAGGAAAATCAGCAACCAGTGGCGGCATCACCTCCATGGTTTGCCTACCCAACACCAATCCGGTCATAGATGATATGAGTGTCGTTGAATTTGTCGCAAGACGCGCGCGCAAACTAGGATTAACCAAAGTCTATCCTTACGGAGCGATCACAAAAGGCACAGAAGGTGTAGAGTTGGCCGAAATGGGCTTGCTGGCAGAATCCGGGGCTGTCGCCTTCACAGATGGTATCAAGACCATCACCAGCGCAAAAGTCATGTCCCAGGCTATGAGCTATGCCTCTACCTTCGATTTGCTGCTTATCAATCACCCGGAAGAGCCTACCCTTGCCGGAAGCGGTGTCATGAACCAGAGCGAGACTTCGACAAGGCTTGGTTTAAGCGGTATTCCGGCCATGGCAGAAGTCATTATGGTTGAACGTGATATTCGCATCGCAGAAATGAAGGGCGCGCGACTACATCTTGCTAATATCTCGACGGGAGAAGCCTGTAAGGTAATTGCCAATGCAAAAAAACGTGGCGTTCGTGTAACTTGTGATACCGCGCCACCTTATTTTGCGCTCAATGAAACAGCCGTTGGCGACTATCGAACATTTTCCAAACTCTCACCACCTCTACGGAGCGAAGCGGATCGATTGGCAATTATCGAAGCTCTTAAAGATGGCACAATTGATGCCATCGCTTCAGATCACAACCCTCAGGATGCAGAATCCAAGCGTGTCCCGTTTGCCCAGGCAGCCTTTGGTGGCGTTGGCCTCGACACATTGTTTGCCCTGACCCTTGAGCTTTATCACAATGAACACCTGAGCATGCTTGAAGCTATCAGCATGATAACCGACAAGCCTGCAAACCTGTTGAACCTGCCAGCTGGAAAGCTGGAAGCCGGACGTGCGGCTGATTTGACACTATTTGATGCCGAACGCGGGTGGAAAATAGATAGTGGCAAGCTGGTATCGAAATCACAGAATACGCCATTTGATGGTCGCCCGGTTCAAGGGAGTGTCTGCCGTACTATGGTAGATGGTCGCACCGTTTTCGAGCTTTCATGAACTGGGCCATATCTGACTCTGTCATTATTATGAGTATAGCCGCATTCGGAGGCTATATTCTTGGCTCAATTCCTTTTGGCTTGGTTCTCACACGCATGGCTGGTTTGGGTGATATCCGGACTATTGGCTCCGGCAATATTGGTGCTACCAATGTTCTGCGAACCGGAAACAAGCCACTTGCTTTAATGACACTATTACTTGATGGCGGGAAAGGTGGAATTGCGGTTGCTTTGGGAATGATATTGTCAGGCTCTTTTGAAGCTTCTTTATTAGCGGGAACAGCGGCTGTAATCGGTCACAACTTTCCTGTTTGGCTAAAATTTAAAGGTGGAAAAGGCGTTGCTACGACCATCGGTATGATTTTCATTGCTGCATGGCCAGTAGGCTTAGCGGTTTGTTTGTGCTGGTTGGTTGTCGCTGCAATTTCACGCTACTCATCACTGTCCGCAATTACTGCGCTTTGCCTGTCACCCGTGTTTTCCTGGTTTTTGGTCACAAAACCCGACAGCGTGTCTATGTGCATCACGACAGGCTTAATGGGATTGCTGTCAGCAATCAGACATCATGAAAATATTTCTCGTCTT
>JABJOR010000033.1 GCA_018664265.1 Rhodospirillales bacterium | reverse complement strand
GCCTTTGAAATCGGATGATCATTTCCCAGATAGCCATGCCCGTTCAATACAGTTTTCAGCATAGTTTCTCGATCTATGGCAAATTTCAATGCTTGTCGCACATCTGCATTATCATACGGTGCTTGATCCATTAACATGGGGAATGTGTAGTGTGTATTCCCTGCCAATTCGATCACACGCATACCCGGCACTTTTGCTAATAAATGCAATGTTTTTGTATCAGGCTTATCAATGACATCAACAGCACCCGACTGAATTGCACTAACGCGAGCTGTATCATCTGGAATATTGAGTGTTTCCACTTCATCAAAATATGGGCCATCCTTAAAGTAGTTCGGGTTCCGCTTGGTTAGTGCACGCGAGCCTGGTTCCCACTCTGACAATATGAAGGGACCCGTACCAATGCCTTTATTCCAGTCAACATCCGTACTGCCATCGGGGGCAATAGAGAAATGATAGTCCGATAATGTATATGGGAAATCTGCATTTCCTGCATCAAGTTTGACAACAACAGTGTGCTTGTCTGCGGCTTTGATATCTGAAACGGTTGCAACCAGGCCTTTCCCTGTGGATTTTGAATCTTCACCGCGATGCAGGTTTAATGAGTGAATGACATCATTTGCTTCCAGTGACTTACCATTGTGAAATTCAACGCCTTTGCGCAACTTGAATGTCCATTCGGAAGCATCATCAGAAGCTTCCCAACTCTCAGCCAGCTCACCAACGACATTCCCGTCGGCATTCACTTCTGTGAGGTTGCTTAAAAGTTGCCATTGAACACTAACCTGTTGACTACCACCACCACCAAGGACACCAAACAATGTATCAGACGTGGCACCGCCGTTTGAACCGAGGCGCAATTGGCCTCCACGTTTTGGAGCAGAAGCTTTTGCTTCTTCCGTTAGCATAGCAGTAGGGATCGCTGCCGCCATACCAATTGCTGTTGCTTTTTGGATAAATTCGCGACGTCCAATCCGTCCTTCAGATATGGATTTTTGTAAAGTTTCAAATGTACTCATTGTATTTTCCTTCCTGAATAAAATTATATTTCTGGGGTGCTCCTAAAATAGGGAGGAATAGAAGCACCCCCATTAGCCCCTATGCAGGTGCTGTGTTGATCGTGATTTTAGATTTCTCGTGATTATTATTTGATTTGGAAGTGCCGGACAGGGCTTTAATGTCACTTCCAGTAAATCCAAGTTCGCGGAGTATTTCTTCTGAATGCTCCCCTAACTCTGGTGCCGCTTTCTCAATCATGCCTTCCAAAGTTATTGGAGACCGGACATACTTTTGTATTGATCCAGTATTTGTCACGACATCTGAGAATGCCCGGTATTCTTGCGCAAGATCACTATTGGCAAGAGTTTCTATATTGTTTACAGCGGAACAGGGAATTTGAAATTCTATGAGCCGCGATAACCAATACTCACTTGAATGCGTTCGAAGATGACTACCAAGAATGTCGTTTAGAATATCTCTGTTTTTAAGGCGTTCATCATCCTCAACAAAGCGCGGGTCAATCGCCATATCAGGTCGTCCCAGCGCTTCACAAAGCCTTGGCCAATCCTTTGCACCACCGATTCCAATAACAATGTCATAATCTGCCGTTGGATAAGGCTCAAACGGTGTCAGCGAAGGATGTCGAGAGCCCAAAGGCTCAGCAATGATCCCTGCATTGAAATAGCGCGCATAGGCATTTTCCATACAGGCCCATTGGCATGCCAACATAGAGATATCAACGGGGGCGAGATCAGGCGCATTCTGAGCATCACGGCTATAAAGGCGCTCTATAATGCCAATTGTTGTAAAAAGCGCAGCGGCGATGTCACCTATGGAGAAGCCTACTCTTGTAGCTGCACCACCAGCAGATCCGTTTATGGACATCATGCCACTCATCGCCTGGACAATGATGTCATAAGCTGGTCGATCTGAAAGACTTCCCTCCTGCCCAAACCCGGTAATAGATGCACGAACAAGTTTTGGATTAATACGCTTTAAATCTTCATCACTGCAGCCAAGTCGATTACGAACGCCAGGACGCATGTTCTCAACCAGAACATCTGCTGTTGCAAGAAGAGCATGCAATGCTGATTTGCCTTCTTTGGATTTCAGATCGAGACAAATGCTTCGTTTGTTTCTGTTTATGCTGGCGAAATAGATACTAATATCGTCGCAAAATGGAGATGTAGTCCTCGCAGAATCACCATTAGGGTTTTCCACTTTAATCACATCGGCACCCATCGAGGCCAGAAGCCAAGTGCAATAGGGACCGGACAAGACAGACGTTAAATCTACAACTCTGATGCCTTTCATGACTTGATGCTCCACAAACGCTCAAGAGCATTCTGATCGCCCCCATAGACTGTGTCATAACAATCAGAAACGATTGATGGATCTTCAAATCCTGAGATCATTCTTTTCATTCCTACGATCTTGGAGCGCGGTGCAGCCAAGGGTATTGCCGTGAGATCAGTAATGGTTTTCTCTAAATCATCAGAGCCCACACTGCGATCCAGCAGTCCCCATGCAAGAGCCTCCGATGCGTGAAGGTCTACGCCACTCATCATCAACATCTTGGTTTTTGAGGGGCCAATTAGCGCATGAAAACGGCGCAAATCTGCAGCTGCGGGTACGACGCCATTACGAAGTGCAGGGTAAAACAGGTGCGCATTTTCAGTAGCAATCCGGATATCACAAGATAGAGCAAGGCTTAGCCCGCCCCCTGCACAAGTTCCGTTTAATGCAGCAATGGTAAGAAACGGTAACGCGGAAATCTTCTCTGTCAGGCCATCCCAAACTTCATCAAAAGCTTCAGCGTTACTCCTGGTATTTGTTTCCGATGCTAACTCGGAAAGATCAGCGCCTGCGCAGAATACCCGGTCTCCTGCACCTGTGATTACCAAGACGCGCATATCTATATCTGAGGCAACAGTATCCAATATTTTGGAAAATTTCTCCACCATTACCCGGCTTAATGCGTTCGCCTTTTCCATGCGATTGATCGTAATCGTTCCGAGACCGCCATGATTTTTGTATTGTATTAAATTCATAAGGCAGGCCGCATGGGGGATACCTGAAGAAAGATTTCCTGGACAATGTTTCTATATATTTGAGCTTGATAGTAAGAGCTATTTTTCGCATTTAATGAATAAATTTCCATAGTATAACGCCTACACAATCATAAGATTATTGATGTCAGGCGCATAGGATAAGCAGCTATTGTTTGCTCTATGAAATGAAAAATTCAAATTACATATGAATTAAAATCATGTATAAATTTTTTAATTATGATATGATGGCTTAAGATTTTTTATAATGTTGATGCTTCATTCAAGAGTTAGCCAATGCCAAAATTCAAAAATCGCAAATTACCATCTCTATCTGCATTGAGAATTTTTGAGTCTGCCGCCCGGCATGACAACTTCACAAGGGCCGCAGAAGAGTTAAACCTTACGCAATCCTCAATCAGCCACCAAATTCGCAAACTAGAGGAGTGGATGGAGTTGGAGCTCTTCGAAAGAGTCGGCCGTTCTGTTAAATTGGCCGATACAGGAAGAGAACTTGCCAACACAATGTCTACTATATTGGATACGTTGACATCTGACATAGAGCGTATCAGTAAAAAAGATCAGCCTGAACGATTGTATATCACAACACTGGATTCAATTTCCGTACAGTGGCTAATTCCAAGGTTAAATGATTTTCAAGCGAAATACCCACAGATAGATATTCAACTCTCAACTTCAGCACGCTTCTATGATATGGAACGCGAAGCTGATTTTGCTATTCGCTACTGTAACGACGCGCCCCCAAACCTTGTTCAGGAAACATTGTTCGATGAATTGGTTTTCCCCGTTTGCGCTCCGTCTCTATCGAAAAAGATGGAAGGTGAAACTCTCACAGAGCAGCTCGCAGATGTTCCTTTACTATATCATCAACCCGAACACCACAGTCTGGTTTTTGATTGGTCTTTTTGGCTTGAAGAAAGTGGAATATCTCTTCCAAAATCAATTAGAGGTGCGACATATAATTACTCTCATATGCTTACCCAGGCAGCGGCTAGTGGAGCAGGAGTTTGCATTGGAAGCACAGTATTGACAGGAGACTCAATTTTAAATGGCCTCCTTTGCCCTTTGTCCGGCCCTCAAATTGATACTGGATATTCATATAAACTGTTATCCTCAAGAATGAAGGAGAGCACATTAAATCATCGACGTTTCAGAAAATGGATGCGGGCTCAAGCTGAAAGTTTCAATGCAAACATAAACGAATTTCTAAATACCTAAAATTGAGAAAAGCTTACTTCAAGTGCGACTTCTCAAAGAGATTTCCAAATTATAAAGAGTCTGCTAAGGGTCCAGACTGTGTAAAAACGTGAATATTAATAGAGCTTTGCAATAACTCTGATAGAATCACTTCATCACTTTGGTGGAGAGTCTCATGAAGCGTTTTGTTGAAGGTGAAGAT
>JABJOR010000339.1 GCA_018664265.1 Rhodospirillales bacterium | reverse complement strand
GCTGTCCATTTAGTGCCATGCTGATAAATTTATTTATTATCCCTCTGTCTGGCGCACCACTTGCTGATAAGGATGGTCCATAGACGTTGGCAAGTCTCAGACAGCATCCACTTATGCCGTTTACTTTTACTGCGAGGTTAAGTTGTTTTTCGGCCATCAGCTTGTGCAGATCGTAGGTGGTAACGGGGTTGTCCTGGACATCAGAGTTTACAGGAAGAATATCAGTTATTCCAAACTGGGTAACAGTTCCCGCAATTACCAATGCAGGGCGACGAGATGATTTGTTTGCTGCATTAATGGCATGAATAACAGGTTCAACGTTAGCCTTAAGGCTTCCCAATGGGTCTGCAGCAGTTTTTGCAAGGCTTGTTTCAGCAGCAAGGTGGAAAAGTACATCAGCTCCATTCATCCAATGCCATGCATCAGGGTCATGTAAGTTGGCTACAACATCGATCACGCCATCTATTGAGGGTTGTTTACTGCGACTTATGCGAATGATACGTGCTGCATTTCCTATCAAAGCAGCAATCAGTGCGGAGCCAACATATCCTGTTCCGCCGGTAACTATGACAGTTTTGCCAGAATATTTTTTGGTTTCAATTAATTGTTTTGGGTTCAAAATGATTGGCATATTCATAAGTTGTGTAGCAGCCATACTGGCCAAGAATGTTACGATACTCTTCGACGATTACAAAAGACTTAATATCACAAATGCGATGTCTTATTAAGACACCTATGAACCAAGGAGTATCTCGTCGCACTCAACTTCAAAATATGCTTCTAGGTCAGCAATATCAGGTGTTCCCTCATTTTTGTGCTCATCAACATTAGAACGAATGATATCGTCACTTCCTATATGCATACGAGATTTGAAAAAATAATCCATAACACACATAACGCCTGCAGGAGTTACATCACGAGCATCATCTTTAAAAAATTGCCCCTTGGCTTGAGGCCCGGAAATTATTTCGAAGGAAGGAAAATAATCTACGTAAGACAATTCATTTTTAACGACATCAGCAGCAAGGCGGAGAATGCTTTTTGAAACCATTGATGATTGAATTGCGCCTCTTTGTTCCATGCTGGCAACTAACATGACGGGAGAGACAGTTAAAAGAATTTTGCAGTCCGGGTATTGATCATGAATAAGCTCGCATGATTTCATCAGGTCATCATAAACTTCTGGAAATGAAGAGTTTTTAAATTCGTGTTCATCTGGATTATATGTTCCTGCGGCTGTTCCAGGACACATAGGATAAGCGTAGCCATCGGCTACATTTGTCCATATTTCGGTAAGGCCAAGAGTGAAAACGAAAACATTGGCGGTCTCAAATATTCTTCGAACCTGGCTTAAATGAAAAACACGATCTGCAATTGCTTCTTCAGAAGAGGAAAATCCCAATGGCACAGCTCTCGGCCGGAGTAGGTCAACCCATCTTCCATCAGGTCTTTGTGCCAAATCTATAATTGGCTTTCTTCTTCCGAAAGATTGCTCAAGTAATTCACGAAGTTGCTTTACAGAATAAATGTTTCCATATCTCGCAGAGAATGTACCCCAACCATTTTCTTCTTTTGACATAAGAGGATGAGCAACCTCTGAAACTGTATATCGTCCCCCACGTGCCTTTAACTCACGAGCAAAGTGCTGCGCAAAACATGAACCCGCAGTAGCGAAAGCATCGTTTTCTCTCGAAAATGTAAATTTAGGGAAAGGGTCATAATCAATCTCAGATGTAGTGTTGTTGCCGACTTGCTTTGTCCAGAAACAATGAGGCTCAAGCTTTTTATAAGGATTCATCGTCATATTTCCTTAAAAATTTGGCGCCAACAGAGTTCACCATACTTTGCATTTCCATGAGTTAAGCCATCGGTAAAACTCATTTTTTTATAACCATCTTTTGTAAAACTTTCTGGTGGAGGAGGGAGCACTTTAACACCAAATTCAGTAAGTTTTTTCGATAATATCCAGCAATAAGAGTTGTATAATTTTAGCCTTAAACTTGGTCTTAAAATACCGTGTTCTTCAAGCAGGGGCTGTAGAATCTCTTTAAAAATAGTGGTGTCAGGTTTTTTTAAAGGCGGCGGTGGCAATAGGTGAATGATTTTTAAATTGGGGTTCATACTCGTCGCGCAATATAAAGCATGTACAATATTGTCTGTATAACCCGTCATGAATTTAGTTATATCATATTGATCAATTGGCCTAAATTGCTTTTCTAGTGGGTTTGGATTTTCATTCCCCAGTTCCAGAAAATCATACCCTGGAAGATTATCGACATAGGCTAAAAATGCATGATCATTTCCAAATATCGTAGAAATCATATAATCATAATCTTTAAATTTTTTAAGATATGAATTATAAACCTCGGTCAGAAACATTTGCTTATTGCCAGCAGCATCAAGTGTGCAAGTTGTGAGATTTCCACCCGCGGTTGCGCCATAGATTGGATATAAAGAGAGATCTGTATCCTCTACAGCAAATTTTTCATTTAATTTCTGAGAAGGAATATCAACCACAAAATCTTTGGTATCTGTTGTGAACCAGTTTTGATGTGTTTCTGGATACCTTTCATCGGGAGATTTCTCCTGAGAAGGTAATTGGTCCCGCCAGTCCTTATCCATTGAGTCCAGCATGCATACGCTGTGACTATGCCCTAATAATCCAATTTTTTTTAATGGCTTCAATTCAATATTCCAATATATATTAATGAATTGAGTGAAATTTAGATCATATTATACTAATATAATAAATATTTTATAATAATTTCACTATTTATAATAGTAATTTTATTGATTATTATTTAGAAGATGCGGACTTTAGGAACATATACTATCCATTGACCACCTGATTGAATGAATTCTGCTTCATTTTCAAGAATTTCTACGCTGTGATTCCATGTGAACATCAAGGCTACATCCGGGTAATTTTCTTTGAATTCGCTATATGGACGAACTGGTATATGCATACCTGGCGAATATTTCCCCTGTTTGATGGGAGTTGTGTCACTAATAAATTCAATGAGATCGGGTCCAATTTGGCAATAGTTAAGGACCGTAGTGCTTTTTGCGGATGCTCCGTAACCTATGACACGTTTGCCTTCTTGCTTAAAGCGCTGCAGTAAAGATACCAATTGTTCGCGTGACGTTTCACAATTGGATTTAAATCGGTCAAAGGTTGCAGGGTTGCTAAGCCCCAGTTCGTCTTCATGAGATAGTAATTTTCCAACATTTGATGAAACTGACCGCTCACCCTTACGGGCAAAGACATATCGCATAGATCCGCCATGGGTTATTTGTGGTAGCACATCAATGAGTTCCAAACCATGCGGTTCAAAAATAGAACGCACGGCACCAGCGGAAAAAATATAAACGTGGTCACTGTAGATTTGATCGTAAGATGTTCTTTCGACCATTTCACCAAGGTAGGGGTCTTCAAATATCAGAACACCTTTTTTCTTTAAAAGAGTGCAGACACCTTTGGCAACACCGTGTAAGTCAGGAATGTGGCACATCACATTAGCCGCCATAATTGCATCGGCTGGCCCGTGTTCTCTAAGTACCTCTTTCGCAGAATCTTCACCAAAAAAACTTGTGAGCGTAGACACGCCGTGGCTACGGGCGACATCTGCAACATTTCCTGATGGTTCGACACCGAGGTGTTTGATGCCTTGTGTGGCAAAATTTTCCAGTAATGCGCCATCATTGCTACCAATTTCTACAACAAAGGAGGCGTCTTCATCATCCAGCCATGTTTCCTGCACCCAGTTAGCATATCGACCATAGTGTTCGACCATATGCTTTGAAGTGCGGGTAAAAAATACATAATTTTCATGAAACATTTTTTCAGGATTTGGTTGTTCCACAATCTGGAAAGTACCGCATTTTGAACAAAACGCAGGGTCAAGATCGAAAAAGTATTCTTGGTCGTATTGTTCCGGGCTTAAAAAGCCGTTTGCGAATGGCATATGACCTAATGTCATGAATGCTTCGATCGGATTGTTGCATGTACGGCAATTTGACATTCTGTCTTTCTCTATAAACTTTGGCATTATATCAGATTAATATATCACATTGGCTTTTAAAACTTATATTACTGAGATGCCTACTCTGCAAGAAGCGTAATCAGGATACAAGTTGGTTATTATCATTATCATTATTGAAAGGTGACCCCGATCCGGGTATCGCCGAAACGGGGTCATGGGTATGCGTAGGGTATAGTTAGATAGGTAGTATGGGTTGGGTATAAAAGTTATAGGTTATTTGATCCTCAGTAGTTCATCGAGCATTTCATCGGCTGTTGTAATGATCTTTGCCGCAGCAGAATAAGCACGCTGGGTAATAATCATTTGGGTAAATTCTTCACCAAGATCCACAGTGGATGATTCAAGGGATGCACCTGTAACATCACCTGCACCACCTTCACCAGCTTCACGTACGGTCGCAGTACCAGAGAAATCGGTCTCAATGTATACGTTGCCGGATAGTGCTGACATGGAGTTGGGGTTAACGAATGTTGCTACCGGAACCATGAACACAGGCCTGGTCACACCATTATCGAACAATGCAGTAACAACACCGTCAGAGCCAACACTGACACCGGCAAAGTTGCCAAACTGTGCACCATTCTGCGTGATAAAGTTGATTTGATAGGAGCCGGCAAACTGGGTCATACCGTTATTGATTGAGGGATCACCAAGGAACAAGGCAACTTTACCATCCCCTTCCATATCGTTTGAACCATTTGCCCATTGTACGTCAATGCTATCGGTGTTGAATGCGGAGGGCAGGCCATCTCCCTGGAAATCAATAGATGCTTTTTTGGAACCGTATGATGTTGCATCAAGGTCTGCGTCAACGCCATCTGCAAGGGTTCCTGTTAGTGTCAGGGTATCAGAGCTATCTTTAAATGATCCGGATACTGTTCCGGCACCACCGTCAGCAGTCGTCCCGTCCATGTTAAAGGTTATATCATCACCAATTGAGCTCTGCAGGAAAATAAGGCTCGAGCCATCAGACGTGAAACGAGATGTCGTGCTGATTTGTGACGCTGCAATAATTTCACTTCTTAAAGCTGTGGCAACGTCAGAAGCTAGAGTTGCGCCACTAATATCGACGTATTTTGTGGTGGTTTCGTCATCTAGCGTGATTGTCATACTGGAGTCTGTAGAATCCGCTACCATGGCACCAAAACCAGAAGCTAAAGTTAGTACTGATGATGTCGCACTGGTAACAGCCACTGTAGAAGCAATGTTATTTGTGTCCGTCGCACCAGAAATGCTCACAGTGGTGCTAATATGATCAATGAAGTCTTGTCCAAAGGTTGCTGTTGCGGGTGTGATTGTTGCATCCGCAGCATCCCGGCTTGTGTTTGTTATTGTAGCAGTTGCAGTTAATGTTTCTGTTACTCCACCGAATGTACCAGTAACGAAGGTCAGAGTTGAGAAATCAGCCGAAACAGTTACGGCGGTTGTTGCAAAATCATTTGTAGCACCAGTGGTGCCTGCAACAGTTATTAGATCACCGGTTTGCCATCCAGCAAAAGAGCCTATGCCACCCACGATAGTATCAGTGCCTGCGCCACCATCTGTGAAAACAAGAGAGTGGGTTGTCGTCGTGTTCGAAGAGCCTGCTGTGATAGTTGCAAAACTTGTAACAGATGTTCCTGCAACACCATTATTAACGGTGAAGTTATCAGCAGCGGTAGCAGTCTTTGGAGTGTGCATGGTAAAGGATACAGCCGTTCCGCTCTGAGGAGTCGTAATGATTGTGTCCATGTTGTTATAATCGCTGATTGTCGAACTATCGAAATCCATTCGAAGGCCATTTTTGTAAGCAAAATCAACAGATTCAACTGTATAGGCACCTGAATTAGAGTTAGCTGCAATCTGTTGAACAGCAAGCGTACTGCTGACATCAATGACAACGGGATCGCCCATAACAGATTGAGTAATTTTAAGATCTGAACTATCAGTTGTGAAGCGGGATGTTTCCTTTAAATCAGAAGCGTCAATCGCTGTTTTGAGTGTGGCTGGCACATCAGACGTCGCTACAATTGATGTGGAGCTGATATCAACTCTGCGCAAGGTTGCAGTTTCTGTAACGCTGCTGACTGTATCTGTATCAAATTCAAATGTGATGCCGTCGATAATAATAGTTTCTCCGTCGGCAGGTATGCTTGTGAAAGTGATTAAGCCACTGGCAGCAAAAACATCATCTGAATCATCTGTCGAATCTGTCCCATGAATTTCGGTCGTTGCTGCGCCAGGCGGCGTATCCAACGTTAAACCCCAGGCATTTTCACGATCTTTAATAAATTTCAATTCAAGGTTAGAGCTGTTCCCAAGGGTGTCGTAAATAACAACGTTGGTTTTATGGGTTTCGCCAATATCATCTGTTGCGGGCAAGTTAGCACCAATTCGAATGCCAGTTGTTTCCTGGGCAGTACCACCAATTGTGTTCAGGTTGATTGGTTGTAAGTCAGTTGCGGTAACAATGTTGTCATTGATATCATACCGGCCACCCTCAGCATCTTCATAAGCTTTGATGAAGGTTTCACCACCGATGGATACGGT